>NZ_JARPLU010000068.1:0-25461 GCF_032349615.1 Limnospira sp. PMC 1279.21
CCTCATCACTCCGGGAACTGCTATATCGGATATTTCCTGCTGGTAAAAAGTGGCAAATATCCGGTTTAATTAGACTCAAAAATCCAGTTCGCAGATGGCAACCCCCCCCAAAAAAATGCGCGGTTTATACTGGCTGAACCCGTTTTTAAAAACCCTCAAGTGTAATTAAATGGTGACATGGGCTAAATTATTCCCCCTCCGGGGGATTGCAAATATTGGGAGAAACCAAGATAATCCCAATATGCTGTCAATGGATAATCTGAATCAAATATCAATGAAACAATTACTCTGGCTTACTGGCTTAATTTTGTTAGCACCTATGGCGTTAGTGGGGTGCGCGCCAGAAACTGAGACTGCTACTGAGACTGCTAATGAAATTGTAACTAATGGTCAGGAAGGGGGAACCTTAACCCTAATTGCAGATGCAGAAGATAGAATGCGAGAAGGGTTCGTTAGTAAAGATGGTTGGGAACTTAATTTTAATCATGCTCATGCCACTTTTAATAATATCAGAGCCTACCAAGCACAATCGCCTTTTGATCCAGATACTGACTCTCAGCCGGATTATATCACGCTTGTTGAGCTTCTCAACTCACCGACCACTGTAGATTTAGTTGGTGGAACAGAAGACACTCCCACAGTGACCACAGCCATAGCACCTCCAGGACATTACAATGCTCTTTCCTGGGAAATGGTGACGGCTACAGAGGGAGAATTTGCGGGGTCTACGCTGGTTTTAGATGGTACAGCGGAAAGAGATGGTCGCACTATCAATTTTACGATCGCTTTAAATAAACCTGTAGCTCATTTTTGCGGTGAGTATGTCGGAGATGAACGTAAAGGGTTTTTAGAAGCTAATGGGGTAGCTAAATTAGAAACAACTTTTCACTTTGACCACTTTTTTGGTCGTTCTGACCGTCCCATTGACCAATCTCCCAATGATGAGGCTATTGGTTTCCAGCCTTTTGCTAATATCGCTGAGGGAGATACTCTTAATGTTACCAGCCAAGAACTTCAACAGCTTTTGACTGAGGAAGAATATAATACCCTCGTATTTTCTGTGACTGAATTAGGTCATGTTGGCGAAGGTCATTGTCGCATTGAGCTACTTTAATTAGCTAAAGGGACACACTAGATCAGGATATGATTAACCTGATTAATGGTGTTGTCCCTGGCTTCAGTTAATCACTAAAATGACTAATCTCTAGCTGTTGAATTTCTCAGAGGCTTTTTGAAAGGCACTTTCTACATCACTCCAAGCCTTTTCAAAGCCACTTCTGATTTCTTCCCAGGCTTCTCCACCAGCATCTTGTAACTCTTGTAGCTTCTGGTTGGCATCATCTCGCTTGGCTTGTAGTTCCTCAATTTTCTCGTGATACTGAATAGCAGCATCTGCTTTGGCTTGTTTGCCTTTAGCTTTCATTTCATCTAGTTCAGCATTGAGTTTCTCGATTTGTGCTTTAACCTTACCTTTGTAGGCTTTTCTAGTTTCAGTGCTAGTTGCCATAATTAAAAATGATTTGATTGCGAATAACACTTTAACTATAGCTAGTTATTGAGGTGATGACATCTACCCTCAGCTAGAGTTTAGATCTACCTCCTTAGAGTTAATCTTCCCGACAGCGCCAAACTAACAGTTGATGATTTTCTCCCCGACAAATTAAGGTATGACTATCTATGCCAAAAGTAATAGGACTGTATCCAGAAATCTCTGAGAGTGGCTGCTGTGATAGTCCCTGCATCTCAATTTTCCAGAGTCTAATTTTGCCATCATTGCTACCACCTGCCATAAATTTACCGTCAGGACTAATTGCTATTGAAGATATTATGGCTGGGTCTACAGTCTGTGTACTTAGTATAATTCCTTGTTGAAAATCCCAGAGTTTAATTGTGCCATCTTCACTACTACTGGCGAGAATTGTCTGGTTAGGACTGAATGCTAACGACAGGACTCCCCCTGAATGTCCGGTCAAAGTTTGCAGGCTGTGGAGTTTCCCAAATTGCCAGATTTTGATTTGTCCGTCCGCACCACCACTGGCGAATATACTGGACTGGGGATGATTAAATAAACCTTCGTGATTACGGGAATTATTGGCTGGGGAAAATGCAAAGGTGACACAAAAAACTTCCCCGGAATGTTCACACAGACGATAGAGAAGTTCCCCGTTGCGTTGATTCCATAATTTGATGGTAGCATTACCGCTACAACTGGCAATTATGTGACCGTCAGGACTGTAGGCGACGGCGTGAATTGGTCCGCAACGGTGACTATAGGGGGAACCTGAATGACTGAAAAATCTATCGGTCATGGTCCCTGTATTCAGGTTCCAACCTAGTAGGGTGCGGTCAAAACTACCACTAACTAAACGACGACCATTGGGACTAATGGCGATCGCATTTATGGCGGCTACATGACCACAAAAACGCTGGATTAATTGACCTGTATTCAGGTTCCATAGTCGGATACTTTGGTCGGCGCTACCACTAATTAATATATATCGATTCGGACTAATGGCGATCGCATTTACTGGCGCTTTGTGACCTTTCATGATGGTTTGACATTCCCAATTTGTCCCCGATATCTCTGGGTTTATCTGTCCGCTAAAATTGGCGCGTGATGTCGATAATAGTGACGGAAACACACAGGGGACAGGCGGCGGCATTCCCCAAATTGATTGATGAGTTGCTATGTGAACTGCTACCATAATCTGTAGGCTGGAAGCCGGGAGTTTTAGACTCACTGGTGGCTGTATATCCGCTAACACGGCGGCGGCTGATTGATAACGATCTTGTACTTTATCCGCCAGCATTTTATTGATAATATGCTTCAGTTGATGACTAATATGGCGATCGCTTTTCTCTAGGTGCGATTCCCAAATAAATTCTCCCTTATATGGGTCAAATAAACTCTGGGGATTTTCTCCTGTTAATAGGTGAATACAAGTTACCCCTAAACTATATAAATCACTGGCTGCATAGGCTTTCCCGCCGCGAATTTGCTCTAAGGGAGCATATCCTATCGTTCCGGTCATGGTTCCGGTTCTGGGATGTAAAATATCTATCTCGTGTTTGGCGACTCCAAAATCTACTAATACTAATTTACTGTCTAAATGTCTCCTAATAATGTTTTCTGGTTTGATATCTCTATGAATAACTTGATGGTCATGGATAAATTGGATTACGGGTAGTAAATCTAAGAGCAGTTCCCGCAATTTACCCTCCTCTAAAGGTTCCCCCAATTCTAGTTCGTCTAGGAGGTTATCTCCTTCTATATACTCCTGTATTAAATAGAGTCTGCTGTTGGCTTCAAAACAGGCAAATAAATGGGGGATTTGCGGATGATTTTCTAACTCCTGTAGTCGCTTCCCTTCTTGATAAAATAGTTCCGTGGCTTTCTGAATTTGGGCGACATTCTGCTGTTGTGGAGAAAATTGTTTAATAATACAGGGGGTTTGCAGGCGGTCTTCATCAACCCCTAAAAATGTCCGACTCATACCACCACCCCCCAGACTTTTTAAGCCTCTATAACGTTGTTTCAATAACAATAATGAGCCACAGCTTGAACAGACTTGGCTTCCCAGAGGATTTACTGGATTTAAACACAGGGGGTTCAGACAGTAACTCATTAGCTTAGGAATTAGGGGGAGTTAATCTTAACTGCTAATGGATTTTACTACCCCCTAGCCACCATTCACGAAATTCTTAATGATAATTTAGCTTTTTCATCCCCCAGATAGCCGCCAGCCATTGAATGACCCCTGATTAATTATAATCATCTCATCCTATATTATCTATGTAATCCCATGATGAAATTGCGATCGCATCCCCCAAACTGGCTAGGATTAATGATTGGTAATTCCCGACTACACTGGGGGAAATTTCAGGCTGATACTTTAGTGGAAACCTGGGACACTCAACACCTTAATCAATCTCCCTTAGAAATGGGATGGTCTTGGCTTCATCAAATATCCCCTGTACCCCTATTTATAGCCTCTGTAGTGCCTGAACAAATGCAATTATGGCAAAACTACCCCCAAGCTGAAATTATCACCCTAGAGTTGTTACCATTAGGGGGATTATATCCAACTTTCGGAATAGATAGGGGTTTAGCTGTTTTAGGTGCGGGGAATCAGTTGGGTTTTCCCATATTAGTTATTGATGCAGGGACGGCATTAACTTTAACCGGAGTAAATCAAAACCGCCAATTAATAGGCGGCGCAATATTACCCGGTTTAGGATTACAGTTTTCTTCCTTATCTAATCGTACAGCCACCCTCCCACAAGTGGCTTTTCCTGAGAGTTTACCTCAAAGGTGGGGTGTGAATACATCAGAAGCGATCGCCAGTGGTATTATCCACAGCATGATAGCTGGTCTGCGGGAGTTTATAACTGCTTGGTGTCAGGAGTTCCCCCACAGTAAAATTAGCATTACAGGAGGCGATCGCATTCCTCTCATGACCTACCTTAACAGTCAATACCCAAAAATAGCTGCTTTGATTGTAGATACCCCTGAAGCTATTTTTTGGGGAATGTCAGCTATGGTCAGAGATAGAAATCTTCCCAGTTTAAATCGGGTGAGTTTGTAGAAACTGACGGATATATTCACTGACTACGGCGGGAAACTCTTGGGGGAGGTTTTCGCCGCCAGCAACCATAGAATTTAGGCTAGAATTAGGTAGGATGGAGTTCAAGGTTTCCGCCATGGCTTGAGTCATCGGTTGATCACGATTTCCTTGTAAAATTAATACGGGTATGGTTAATGAGTTTAGCTGCTCATTAAGTAATTCCCCTCGGATTTCAGCCAGACGGCGATTAAACAAAAACTGGCAGGAAATAGGCGATCGCATCATCACTTCTCGCGCTTTTAACCAATCGGCGATCGCATCCCCTTTCCCCAATAAACGGGTAAATGGATGTACCAGTTTTAGCCAAGTTGCTAAAAGGGGAGGATTTCCACATAACCACCGCATCCACCACCATTGTTTTTCGATTCCATTCACTGCTACCCCCTCTGGGGAAATTAAGACTAGACCTTTGACTTTATGCTGATAGCGAATTGCGTAACTGGCTGCTATCCATCCCCCCAGAGAATGTCCGACTAAGTGAACCTGATCTAATTTCAGCCACTCAATATATTCCGCTAAGTTTTCCACCGCCATCGTGATAGAATAGTGGATATTGGGGGATTCCGACTCACCACAACCAAGGCGATCGGGAGTATAACAATGATAGTCTGAGGATAGTTCTTCTATAATCGGCAGCCACTGACTACTATCTTGCCATGACCCATGTAGATAAACTACATCAGGACCCGCGCCAACTTCACGCCAGAATACTTGTCCCTGGGAAAGTCTCACGCGGGAATGGCGCAATGGTTGGGACAATAACGGTGTTTCCTGGGACTCAGCATAGGGAAAAGAACGTTCAAACATAGCCATATAATGAGATGCAGTATGATGAGTTGACTATTCTCGCGATGGTTAGTCATATCCCGGGATCGCAGATCATAGATGGGAATAGCCAGAAGCGAGATGATGTCATTATAGTATATATTATCAGCATTAGACCTAAAAAAATACGGTTGATAGCTTTTACCTGGCATATAATTGGCATAATTGGCAGGTATCCCAGAGGCTTAAATCCCCCAAATTTGAGGCTGTTAGGGGGGGTTAATGAGGATTATATATTGGTAAAATCTCCACCGATTATTAATAAGATATAGCCGTGTAATTAACAGTGTTCATGGTCGTAAAATTAAGCGATCGCTGTGCGACCTTGCAAGTAGTCTTGGATTTGTTGTTGATAATCATGACTAAGGTTATCCATTGGTATTTGTGTCAAGTCAAAGCCACGAACTTCCGCAATTTCTAAGGTGTCTTGAATGTGCATATTTCCGGTAACTTCTGCCGACACAAGAATACAAATAGAATGGAGTCTAGGGTCACGATGAGCGCCCGAATAAACTCCTACCAAACGCCCAAGTTTAACCAGTTCTAAACCTGTTTCCTCAGCCAGTTCTCGCTTAACAGTGGTGAGGATATCTTCACCCCAATCTATCATACCTCCAGGTAAAGCCCATTTGCCATTATCCTGGCGGCGAACCAAGATAATTTTGCCATCTGGCAATAGAGGAACGATGCTAACTCCGGTAACAGGATGGCGAAAAATAATGCCCAAAACCGTATAAACAAAACGCATCCAGCCCTTCACCAATTCTAACATATTTTCTAACCTTCCCCAGATAAATCTTGAAGAATAGTGATAGCATGACCTTCTGGCTTAACCTTGGGATAAATTTTGTGAATATAGCCATCTGGGTTAATGATGAAAGTTTGGCGATAAATACCCATAAACTCTCGACCCATGAATTTTTTTAAGCCATAACTATCATAGAGGGTGGCAACTTTACCATCCGGGTCACAGAGCAGAGGAAAAGGCAGATGGTATTTGTTGATAAACTTGGTATGAGATTTAGGGTCATCGGTGCTAATTCCGAGAACAATGATATTGTTACTTTGATAATCTGCATAGACATCGCGAAAACCGCAGGCTTCCTTAGTACAGCCAGGAGTGTGATCACGGGGGTAAAAATAGATAACCACAGTTTGACCGCGAAATTGACTGAGGGTAATCAAATTTCCGTCCTGGTCGGAGAGAGTAAAATCTGGAGCGAGATCACCAACATTTAGATTCATAGTATTAGGGGATTTCAGAGAATAATGGGGGAATGAGGGTCAAACCTTTCTGAATAGCGATCGCCACTGTCGTTAAATAATAATGGTTATGGCAATATTTAAACATCGACAATGATACCGTCACTATGGTTGACCCAAAACCTTTGTATGTTATCATGCTCTAGCCTGCTACCAGACATTGGGCTATTTTCAGGTTAAGCGTAACCCGATTAGCTAGAATGTCAGGTGTTCCATAAAAGCTCAACTACCTCCTCCACTTGTTTACCGTGTTAAGAATTGGATCCAATCTACTCCAACGCTGGTTACTCCCCAGTTTAGTAAGTGTCTTGCTGATGGCATCAGGTGCCGAAGCTGCCGAAGTTCGGTCTTGGGAATTTGAAAGTTCCCAAAATCGTCTGTCATTTACTACAGATGAAGGAGTACAGCCTACCGCGAAATTGCTCTCGAACCCGACCCGTCTGGTAATTGAACTACCAGGGACAAGTTTAGGTTCTGTGTCCGGTCAGCGTTCATCACCAGGGGGAAATATTCGTGAAATTCGTTGGGAACAAGCCGATAATCAAAATGCCAGAATTATTGTAGAACTGGTAGAAGGTTATACCCTAAACCCGCAAATGGTGCAGTTTCGAGGGATTTCTGCCAGTGAGTGGATGGTACAACTACCACAACCCCAAGCTATTGGCTCATCATCACCCCCGGCTGCACTTCCGGCTCAAGCTACTGTGGTTAGCGCTACTGAACCAGTCCAACAGCAATTTCAGCAGCCAGTCCAACAACAATTTCAACAGACCGCTCAAGCCAACCCTAACCGTTCAATTCCTAACCAGCCGCAAACATTTGTTGAACAAATCGAAATGCGCGATAACGGCATTGTCTTAAAGACCACAGGTCAAATGCCACAGATTGAGTTGAAACGCTCTCAAGACGGCACTTGGATGACCTTAGATATTTTCGGCGCGAGTTTGAGGGGTGCGACCACAAGGGGGAGAGCAGTCAACCGGGAAGGCGTGGCCATAAGTCAAGTTACCCAACTTTCCACAACCCCCCCAGTGGTGCGGGTGACATTCAGTACCCCTAATACTAATCAAAATTGGGAAGCCAGAGCAGTAGCGGGAGGGGTATCAATTTGGCCCCAAGGCGGAGTTCCCCCGGCTGTGCAGGCAAGTTCGAGTATAGTTACCATTGAGTCGATTACCCTTCAAAATCAATCCTATTTCGCGGTGAGGGGTAATGGTCCTCTCAACTATACTCACGGTTGGGATGCAGAAACGGGAGCTTATGGTATTACGTTTTTCTCGGCTAGATTAGCTGACGGGGTGCGACTTCCCCAAAGAGAAGTGGGAGGACCGATTATTTGGTCTCGGTTGCGTCAGGAAGACCCAGATACTTTTACGGTGTTATTTCAACCAGCTACCAGGGTGCAGGTAGGACAGGTTAGCCAAAATAGTCCTCAAGAATTGGCTATTCCTATGGGTGTGCATTTAGCGTCTGGCGCTCCTCCCCCCAGAACTCCAGCCCCGGTAACACAACCACCTATAAATAATCCGAATCCTTTTCCGCCTCCGGCTCAAAATCGACCACCTTCGTCCCTCCCACTACCTTTTCCGCCGCCTAATCGTCCATCTCCTCAGCCTCCTGTGGGTAGAAATCCTAATGCTAGGGTATCTGTGGTTATTGACCCTGGACATGGCGGCAGTGACCCAGGAGCGGTGGGAGTTGGTGGTATTCGAGAAAAGGATGTTGTTATTTCTATTTCCCTGCAAGTTCAGCAGATTTTGGAGCAGAATGGGGTTAATGTGGTGATGACCCGCACTGACGATCGCACTATTGACCTGGAACCGCGAGTGTCATTAGCTAACCGTGTTGGGGCTGTGGCTTTTGTGAGTATCCATGCCAATGCGGCTTATCGCGCTGGTGCTACGGGTGTGGAAACTTTCTACCATCAAACTGGCTATAGCTTGGCTCAGTACATTCAAAACAGCATCCTGGCTAATTTCTCACTGCACAATCGGGGTGTGAAGCAGGCTCGGTTTTATGTCCTCAGAAATACGACTATGCCTTCGGCTTTGGTGGAGGTGGGGTTTCTCACTAATGCTAATGATGCTCGTTTGTTGGCTGACCCAGCACAAAGAACTCGCATGGCTCAGGCGATCGCTCAAGGTATTCTTCAATATCTCCGAGCCAGTGGATACTAGGCTTGACTTGCCTATTTAAGCAAAGCAGGCGGCTACTAAAAATAGGCTATCCACTAAAATGGTGCTTAAAACTGCGCCGCCAAATACCCACCACTGGGGTTCTGGGGACTGGAGGGGAAATACTCCTACTCCGAATAGGGTCATGGCTAATACTACCGCCCAGCTAATTCCCCACGGGGTTCCTGCTAGGGCGATCGCATTTTGGAATATAGGCATGGCCATTGATGGATCGACCTGCATTAATTGTCGCCAACTGGGGATTAAACCTGCTATATAAAAGTATCCGTCCGTAACGGCGGTTCCGAATAGAGACCCTAGGTAAAACCAATTGCCTACTTTACCCCATCCCCGCCACAGACACCACACCGCAAAGGGAACTCCTATCGATTCTACCGGTAAATGTAGCAGGGGTTCCCACCTCAGCCAACCCCAATATATCGACCCGGTTAACCAAGTCCAGCTAAATCCAAATAGCAAATCTCCCCATAATTCCGTTTCTTTGGTTCTCAGTAAATATAAACTTACCCCTAACCATCCCCCGGTCATGATTAGGCTCAACATTGGCCAGATTCTCACTAGGGGCGCTTGGAAAAATACTGGGACTGATACTAAAAATACGGCGATCGTAAATGGTAACCACCTTTGACTCTGTTGGGCTTTTTTGACAAATGTTGCCCAAGACCACTGCTGTACCCACAGCGGTTGAGTTGATGTCAGAATGTAGGCCAGAAGAATATTGCTAAACAAGGCTTCTTTAAGATTTGTTACTGAAGTTCATATTAATTGATGATATCACAAATATTTATCCCCCCCAGGGGCATAAATTCTACACAAAAATCAATAGTTGATTTTTTGGTCAATTATAAAAAAAAGATAAAGGGGGGTTGACAGGGGGGACGATTTGGGGTATTATATTGACATATTGTTAAATAATTGGATATTAGCAAAAATAAAAAAAAGGCATAAATCCCATTATTAATATAGTAACACAAGTGACCTCAAAAAGATATCCCATTTCCCCAATCCGCAAATTTTTTAACATTTCTTAATATTTGTTACAAAACTTAACAAAACTCTGTTAATTGACGAGAGGATGTTAAATTGGTCCAGTGCGTAGAAGTGTAAATTTCAGATCTAGAGTTAATGAGACAATTCCCCACAATCATGGATTTCCAGAGTCTTCCGGTCTATATGGCAGATTTAGTCACGCCAGGAATGGGAGAAATTGAAGTAGAATCGCAGATGACGTTATTCCAGGCGATTATTTTAGGGATAGTCCAGGGACTAACGGAATTTATCCCGATTAGTAGCAGCGCCCATTTAAAAATAGTTCCGATGGCACTAGGATGGGGAGATCCTGGGGTAGCATTTACGGCTATTATTCAATTGGGGAGCATGGCGGCGATTTTCTCGTTTTTCTGGTCTGATCTGAAAAAGGTAGTATTGGGGGCGATAGATGCGATCGCTAAATCGGATTACCAGTCGGTAGATTTTCGTATGGCTTTGGGGATTGGTTTGGGAACTCTACCGATTGTGTTTTTTGGGTTACTGATTAAATTATTTATACCCGATTACGATAGTTCACCTCTGCGGAGTACAGTGGCGATCGCGATCGCTTCGATTGTGATGGCCAGCCTATTGGCGATCGCGGAAAAACTAGGAAGCCGAAAGCGAGACTTTGACCATCTGAATGCTAAGGACGGGGTACTGATGGGTTTGGCGCAAACCTTAGCGCTGATACCGGGTGTATCCCGGTCAGGTTCCACCATAACCGCCGGGTTATTTATGGGACTAGAAAGGGGAACCGCCGCCCGATTTTCGTTTTTATTAGGAATTCCGGCGATTACCCTAGCAGGGTTGGTAGAATTAAAAGACTTCTTAGAGGCTGGAATAGACGACATTAGTACAGCGGCGTTAGTAGTGGGTTTAATTTCGTCAACCATATTTTCCTACCTATCTATCGCCTGGTTAATCCGTTATCTGCAAACCAGTAGTACATGGCTGTTTGTGTGGTATAGACTAGCTTTTGGTGTGGCGATTTTAACGGCAGTGGTAGGCGGCGCTTTGGAGAATATTTAATATAGAATAGGGAGAGGGCGATCGCGATCGGGGGAAGTTCCGCTAGTTCCTCCCAGGCGGGCCAGAAGATTAAGAAACCAACCCGTCCTACCTCACCAGGGAATTAATGGATAATTGATTGTGGTAGGGTATTATCTGTGAGGTTGAGATGGCAGTATGAGTGTATCTTCTATCCGTCCGGCGCTAATTACTGAGGTGTTACCGGACTCCATTGGGGCTGATGTGGGTTTTGAACCCGGAGATGCGATCGTGTCCATTAATGGAACTCGTCCCCGCGATTTAATCGATTATCAATTCCTGTGTGCGGATGAGTTTCTGGAAATTGAAGTGATTGACAGTCAGGGAAAAACCCATCATATTGAGCTAGAAAAAGACTATGACGAGAGCCTAGGTTTAGAGTTTGAAACCGCCCTATTTGATGGTTTAATTCAGTGCAATAACCGCTGTCCTTTTTGCTTTATAGACCAGCAACCGCCTGGAAAAAGAGGTTCTCTTTACTTAAAAGATGATGATTATCGCCTGAGTTTTCTCTATGGTTCTTATCTAACCTTAACTAATTTACCTCAATCTGAGTGGGATAGAATTGCTCAGATGAGAATTTCGCCTCTGTATGTTTCCGTCCATGCCACCGAGCCAGAAGTGAGAAGTTTGCTGCTGAAAAATCAGCGAGCAGGTCAGATTTTAGAGCAGTTAAAATGGTTTCAAAAGCACCGTTTACAAATTCATGCTCAAGTGGTGGTTTGTCCGGGGATAAATGATGGTGTTCACCTAGAAAAAACTTTACTAGATTTAGCGGAATTTCACCGGGGAGATATTCCGGCGGTGGCTTCGGTGGCGGTGGTTCCGGTGGGGTTAACTCGTTTTCGACCCCCGGAAGATCAACTGATTTCGGTAAGCCAGGAAAAGGCGAGGGAGGTGATTAAGCAAGTGCAAAACCTCCAGGATAAATTCAAGCAAGAATTGGGGTCAACTTGTGTGTGGTTGGCGGATGAATGGTTTTTAATCGCCCGTGAGGAGTTACCACCAGAGTCTGATTATGAGGACTATCCGCAAATTGGTAATGGGGTGGGGTCTATTCGTAAGTTTTTAAGGGAATTTGAGACGGCTTTTGAGAGGGTGAAATGGGAAACTGGGAATGGTGTGGCTAGTCCTCGGCGCTGGACTTGGGTGGTGGGGAATGCTGTAGAATTGGCGTTTAAGCCTATTGTCGCCCGGTTGAATGGGGTGGAAGGGTTAAGGGTGGAAATGGTGGCTTTGGCTAGTGATTATTGGGGACAGGAAATAACTGTAACGGGGTTGTTGACGGGTCAGGATTTAATCGCGGGACTCCAAGGACGAGATTTGGGTGATGGGGTTTTGCTTCCGTCTTTAATGTTGAAAACTGGGGATACTCGCTTTTTGGATGATTTGACTGTGGCGGAAGTAGAGGCGACTTTGCAGACTAAAATTGTAACTGTAAATGGGGTTGATGAATTGTTGGCGATCGCCTCAAATCTGACACACTGAAAGCCAGAAGCCTCAGCGTGTCGAGTTGGTCCACAAAAAAACCTAATTTCCCCAAATCCGCTTTAAGACTTCATCAGGGGAGATATCAGCCATTTTTCCGGTGGGAGATTTGACAGCGATCGCCCTTTCGCTGGGGGGGAGTAATTTATGAGGATCAGTAGGACCAAATAAAGCAATGGTATAAGTACCAACGGCGATCGCCAAGTGCATGGGGGCGCTATCGGTACAAACCATAAGATTAGCAGCAGCGATCATCGCCGCGAGTTTACCAATATCCTCTGGTTGTGTCAACTTAACTTGAGGACAACGCTGGGTTATTTGAGTAATCAGGGCTTGATCTTCAGGTCCTTCGACCAAAACCACAGGTAGGTTAGGCTGTCGCTGTTGGATATCCTCAATAATCTTCTGCCAGCTTTCAACCGGGTAAATTTTATCAATGCCCTTATTAATAGCCATCTGACTAGACCCGCCATGAATAAGGATATAGCCACTTTCCTTAACTCCGAGGCTTTCCTGTTCCCTATCAGCCCAAGCCAAGTCCGACTTAGGGACATTAATCTGTAATCCGCTAAAGGGGGTGATAATGTCTAGGCCCTGCAATAAATCATGGTACATCTGGGCTGCATACTGTTCAGTTTTGAGGGGGACAGCATCGGTGAGAAAGATTTCTCCGCTACTCCCTGCATAACCGACGCGGTTAGGTATTCCCGTCAGCCACAGCAACAGCCCTACAGTCCATCGTTGTCCGAGGGAGATCACTACATCATATTCTCGGTCACGGACAATGCCAATCAAATTACCCCAGTCGGCGAGACTATTGCGCCCTTTAAAATCATAGGGGATAACTTTGGATACTGACTTACAGACGCGGTAAGCAGTTTGGGCCCTAGGTTCGGTCACTACGGAAATTTGGGCATGGGGATAGGCTTGCTTTAAATCGTCTAGGGTAGGGAAAAACAGAATTTGGTCGCCAATCCCACCTGGGACAAGGGCTAGTATTTTCATTTTAATTAATAGAGTTAATCTACTTATCAGCTTAATTCTAAATGAAGACAGTTCGGAAAACCATAGAAAAATATCTCAGGTTTACTGGGCGGGGGTTAACCTGAGTGGGTGAAGTAGGGGGGAATAATTTTTGGGCAGCGCCACAGCCTGTATGCCATGGCTGAAAGGGATGGAAATTGGTTTTAGAAGAATAATTAAAGAGGGCGCGAGATGAGCATCGAATGGTTTGCCTATTCTCAGTGACGCTCTATAATACTATCACCAAAAACAAAAGACTTAGGTAATCATGTATTTACTAATTCCCGCCGCCGGAAGTGGACGGCGTATGGGGGCAAGCTGTAACAAATTGCTACTGAAATTATTGGACAGATCCCTACTTGGTTGGACTCTAGCTAGTGCCGGGGCATCTAAATCGATTATTTGGATTGGTATTATCGGACAAACTGCTGATTTCCCGGATTTTAAGGCGATCGTAGACGAGGTTTCCCTGAATCTACCCATAAAGTTCATTATTGGGGGAGAAACCCGTCAGGAGTCGGTTTATAACGGCTTACAAGCTCTTCCCCCTGAAGCCGACCGGGTTTTAATCCACGACGGCGCGAGATGTTTAGCGACCCCCGATTTATTCGATCGCTGTACGAAGGCTCTGGAATCGGTATCTGGTTTGATTGCCGCTATTCCAGTCAAGGATACCATCAAAATAGTGGATGGTAATAATTTTATCCAGGATACTCCCGATCGCCGTCAATTATGGGCCGCCCAAACTCCCCAAGGTTTTGAAGTTCCACTACTGAGGGAATGTCACGAAAAAGGCCGTCATCTGGGTTGGGACGTTACTGATGATGCGGCGCTGTTTGAACGTTGTGGTCTTCCGGTTCAGGTGGTGGAGGGGGAGGAAACTAATCTGAAAGTTACTACTCCTGTAGATTTACAGATTGCTGAGTTTATCCTCCGGGAAAGGTTGGCTAAATAATGTTAAGGTGACATAAATTTATAATTATTAAGTTAACTGTTGTTTCGGCTCTCTTCAAGGAATTGATGGGTTGCTCTTGTTCATCACAAGACCAACCTAACGGCACCCATTGGTAGACTTGACAAAACCACCCTGAACATAGTATATAATTATCAGAAGATTCGCGCTAAGTAGCGAGTATTAGTTGTAGCAGTAGTGTAATCAGTTGCTGGATTCGGATCTCTGATAACTGCCCATTATGGTACTGAATGGGTTAAAAGCAACAGAAAAAACTTAATTAGCTTCAATTTAAAATGGGTTTTCTTCTTTTTCAACCCTCTTATGGAGTATGGAATTATGTACTGTGAAATCCTGAGTACGCTTTACGTCAAATCTAATGGAGACATTCCCTGCGATGATGACTATGGTGAGCAAGTTATACTTGCTAATTTAAATGATTCTCCGACCATAGGTCAGATAGTCAAATCTCCAACATTGAATAATATTGAAACCCGACTTTTATTGAAATTAGTACCCCATGATGGTATCTGTCAAAACTGTGCTTTTTTTCACCCCGAGCAAAGTTTTGAAAATCGTATACGCAAATTTCATTTAAACAAAATTCAAGTGGAAACATCTCTTTCTTGTTCTTTAAGTTGTTGGGGTTGTAGTCGAATTAAACAGGTTAGGCAACGGCGAGGTCAACTTTTTTTAGACAAGAAGCAGTTCCAAACTTTGATTGTATCTTGTGCAGAAGATAACTATAATATAGATTGGGTTGAATATTGCGGACAGGGAGAACCTCTGAACCACCCTGAGTTTTCTCAATTTGTGAAAATTGTATCTGAGTTTTTTCCCAATACCCAGCAGACGTTAACTACCAACGGTAATAACAACTTTAATCTATCTGTTGGAGAAGAAACCCTCCATCAAATTATTGTTTCTTGTGATGGAGCGTCCCAGGAAAAATATGAAATCTATCGAAGGGGAGGTGATTGGGAAAAGTGCATCCGTTTTATGAAGGATGCCGTTGCTAATAAGAATGCAAATAATCATCCCCATGTGATTTGGAAATATATCCTGTTTGACCATAACGATTCGGACGAAGAGATAGCAAAAGCTAACGAGATTGCTCAGAATATTGGTGTAGATAGATTATTATTTATTTTAACCCACTCTCAAGGTAAATCTAAACGCTATACCAACGAAAACTTCAGCGAAATTTTAAAAATAGCTCCCTCAGCCGTAATTAATTTGACCTGTGCGTTAATTAATTCTGCTCCCAGAAAATACTCTCATGTCTATGTAGGTAAGGCTACTGAGCAGTTGGGATTACCCGAAAATAAACAGAAGTTTAGACTATATTTAGATGAAATAAAGATGATAGATAAACAACATTTATTGTTGAAAGGATGGGCGGCAAATTTAGACTTTTCACAGATTAAAAAACTCAAGGTTTTTGCTAACTCTAAGTTTCTGGGATATATAGAAGTTTCACATCTCAGAAGAGACGTTATGAAACACTTTCATATTAAGGAAAATACACAGTTTGGTTTTGCGGTAGTTCTGCCGACCAATGAGTTAAGTGATCAGGAAATTTTCTCGTTAGAAATCACCCCGGAAAGTTGGTCATTCACCAATTATGAAACTCACAAATATCTGGTTAATTTTACTCCTTTAACATCCTCCAATGGCTATGTAGGTAAGGCTACTGAGCAGTTGGGATTACCCGAAAATAAACAGAAGTTTAGACTATATTTAGATGAAATAAAGATGATAGATAAACAACATTTATTGTTGAAAGGATGGGCGGCAAATTTAGACTTTTCACAGATTAAAAAACTCAAGGTTTTTGCTAACTCTAAGTTTCTGGGATATATAGAAGTTTCACATCTCAGAAGAGACGTTATGAAACACTTTCATATTAAGGAAAATACACAGTTTGGTTTTGCGGTAGTTCTGCCGACCAATGAGTTAAGTGATCAGGAAATTTTCTCGTTAGAAATCACCCCGGAAAGTTGGTCATTCACCAATTATGAAACTCACAAATATCTGGTTAATTTTACTCCTTTGATGTTGAGTTAGGATGGTGGTAATAGTAAAAGTTGATGTTTTTGTAGTAGTTTCTTAAGGGGGAAAGTAGGGATTGATTATGCTCTCTGATATCGCATTCCGGGAAGCTGGGTAACTAACTCCAATAATTCTAATTGTAATAATTGGCTGGAGACAGTTGCGGCATCCATTCCCGACTGTTCAACAATTAAATCAAATGGTGTGGGTTGGGAGGCGATCGCATTTAATATTTTAGCTAAATCTGGGTCTAAATTAGGAGATTCTGGTCGGGGTTGGGTCTGTTCCAGAATAGAAAGCTGGGTAGGTGTGTCTAATTGAGGGATAGCGCCAAGTTGTTCTAGGAGTTGTTCAATGTCCACGGGAATCACGCCAGCACCGCCATCAATTAACTTTAGACAACCGTGGGATTTCTCATCATCTAAACGACCTGGTAAAACATAAACATCTCGGACAAATTCATTGGCAATACGGGCAGTAATTAAGGCTCCTGAACGTTGAGGTGCTTCCATGACAAATACTGCCAGACTTAGCCCAGCAATAATGCGGTTACGTCGGGGAAAATTGGTAGCGTTGGGTTTAGTGCCACTGGGAAATTCACTAATTAATAATCCCTGTTGTAATACCTGCTCACAAAGGGGGCGATTTTCTTTGGGATAAGCAATATCAACTCCCGTGCCTAAAACGGCTAGGGTACGTCCTCCTGCTTCTAAACAACTGCGATGAGCTTCTGTGTCGATACCTGCTGCCATTCCTGATACAATAGTAAAGCCATGATGTGCTAGGGTGCTGCTAATTTTGCGAGTCCAGCGTCGTCCATATTCTGTGGGGTAGCGGGTTCCTACAATGCCAATGGTGGGGACATGGCCTTGATTTTCTTCGGGGTTGATTATTCCTCGGTAATAAAGCACTGGTGGTGGGGAGGGTATTTCTGATAAAAGCCGAGGATAATTTGGGTCGGCGGGAGTCCAAAAGTTAGGGTTTTTAATCAGATGATTTTGCAATAGTTGCTGGGGGTTAATTTGCGATCGCTCAGTGATCACTTTTTCTAAACTCTGTCTTCCGAACCCTTCTACAGAACCTAATTCCATGGGGGATGCCTGCCAAGCGGTGGCCAGACTTCCGAACCTTTCCTGTAATCTTTGAAGGGTGATGGGGCCGATACCATGAATTTTTGACCATGCCAGCCAGTAAACCCGTTCCTCAGACATTGGGGATTTTAATGAAAATTACATTTAACCAGTATATGCTACAATATAGTATAGCACAATATCCGCAAATCAGCAATGAATAAAAACTTGGTTTTTGGGAGAGAGAGCTGGTAATTGGCGGGGATGTGCGGTGAATTGAAATTCAAGGTAAAAGCAAATGACACGAGCAAGTGACCAGCACAACTGGGATGATTTTTGTGCCATGTTAGGAGAGATTGAAACGATAAGCGATCGCTCTCAGGTAGCCAAACTATCCCAAGACTACTACCACTTTAGCCCCATCTTAAAACCGCTTTTACAAGACAAAACGGGTGATATTGTAGTGCTTCCCCGTTCGGAATCGGAAGTTTTAAAAGTAGCTAAACTCTGCGTTGACTATCAGATACCCCTAACGGTTAGGGGAGCCGGAACCGGGAACTATGGGCAGTGTGTACCCCTGAAAGGTGGGGTAATTTTAGATATGTCTAAAATGAATAATATAGTCTGGATTAAGCCAGGTTGTGCCTGTGTAGAACCGGGGGTTAAACTAGCAGCATTAGACAAAAAAACTCGCGAAATTGGTTGGGAACTGCGGATGTTTCCCTCTACCTATCGGACAGCGACTATTGGGGGTTTTATTGGTGGTGGTAGTGGTGGTATTGGTTCGATTACTTATGGACAATTACGGGATAATGGCAACCTTCACGCCGTCCGTGTTGTCACCTTAGAAGCGGAACCTCGGATAATTGAACTCAGGGGAGATGCCGTGCAAAATATTAATCATGCCTATGGTACTAATGGCATTATTACCCAATTAGAAATACCTCTAGCACCTGTATATCCATGGGTGGAGTTAATTGTCACCTTTAACGAGTTTATGAATGCTGCGAAATTCGGTCAGGCTTTAAGTCAGTCCGATGGTATGATCAAAAAATTAGTTTCTATTTGCGCCGCCCCAATTCCATCCTATTTTATTCCTTTTCGTGAGATGATCCCATCTGGTGAACAGGCGGCACTGTTAATGGTAGCTGAAACTAGCCTCGAACCTTTACAAGAATTGATTAAAAATTTTCAGGGTAAAATCTGCTATCAAAAATCCACCCAGGAAACCGTAAAGGGTACAACTATCATTGAGTTTACCTGGAATCATACGACTTTACACGCTCGCAGTATAGACCCATCTTTAACCTATTTACAAACCCTATTTCCAGCCGACCCAGAATTAAAATTGATTCAGGAATGTTATGATTATTTTGGGGATGAGGTGATTCAGCATTTGGAGTTTCTGCGTACTGGGGGAAATTTACACCCAGCCGGGTTACCAATTGTCCGATTTACGAATGAAGCTAGGTTAAATGAAATTATCCAATATCATGAAGACCGAGGGGCAATTATTTTTAATCCCCATACCTACATTTTGGAAGATGGGGGAATGAAGAAGGTTGATCTACAACAATTAAACTTTAAACGAAAATATGATCCTCTAGGTTTACTCAATCCTGGTAAAATGAGAGGATGGGTGGATAATGGATAATGTAACTATCTCTGAAAGAGGGTTGGGGAGAGGCAGGTATAATGGTGGAGAATCAATGACTAATATTAACAGGTTTTTGGAGATATTAATAATTGCTAAAAGGCTATCTATACGGAGTATATGGCTATTACTGTTAAGTTTATTAAGTATAAGTGTTTCTGGTGCTAGTAAATCTCCATGGGTGAGAGTTCCTATCTTTGGATTTCATGATATTATTGATAGCCGGGAAGACTTAGTTAAATTTCAGCGTCCCCTAGTTAGTACAGATTACGAAAAACGCCAGCTTTATAGTTTTTTGAATTACCTAGTAGTTAATGATTATTGGTTTCTGTCTAGCCAGGATTTATTTGTTTATTTTATCCAAAAGTCTCAACCTATACCGGCTGAGTATGAAAACCGCAAGCCAGTGATGATTACCTTTGATGATGGTTATGCTGGGGTTCATGATCATGTACTGCCAATCTTAAAAGACTTGGAATATATTTATCGTGAAAAAGTGAAGGTGGTTTTATTTGTTAATCCTGCTTATATGGGGGTTAATATGCCTCCCTATATTCCTCATCTAAGTTGTGAGGATTTACGATATGGTTTTGCCAAGGGATATTATGATATTCAGTCTCACGGCTATTCTCATCAAAATCTGACTAAACTAGATGCTAATAATTTACGGATTGAGTTGGAATGGGGGAAATCTCAATTACGGAAATGTACCGAAGATTTAGATCGTAATCAATTAGTGGCTGCTCATATTGCTTATCCTTTTGGTGCGTTATCTACTCAATTAGAAAGATATCTGAGAGGCTATCATTTAACTGGGTATCTTTATGATAATCGAGTCTCCCGACCAACTCAGTTAAAAAATCCGTTCCGAATTTCTCGTATTCCGGTTAATAAAGACACCCAAATTCATGAATTAATTAAGATGGCAGAAATGGCTAAACCTGTGAAATTGTCTATCAGTGATAACTGAATTTTGGTAGTTGTGCTAATGTAGGACAGGATCATAAGCATACATATAGAGGAACTATGACCAGCTTTCCATCTAAATTGAGGAATTTGGCGGAAAAAAGTCAACCGTTGGATCGAGCGGCGATCACTTTGATGTTAGTTTTGGGTGTGTTAATTTTGGGGGTGGTTTTGAGTGGCGATCGCACTATTCCTCGTGTGCGAGAGTTCAGTTGGGCGAATAGGCTGGTAGGGGCGGAAGATAGGGCGTTTCTGTTGACATTTAACCGTCCGATGGACCGGGAGGGGGTAGAGAGAAATCTCCGCATTGACCCGCCTTTACCGGGAAAAATCAGTTGGGCGGGAAAGCGCATGGCTTATACTTTGCTAGATCCGGTTCCCTATGGTACGCCGTTCAGTGTGCAGTTACAAGGGGTAACGGATCAATTATATGAGAATCAGGAAGGTCAGTTAATTGAACCGTTTACGGGCTATTTTCGTAGTCGCGATCGCGCTTTTGTATATATTGGGGTGGAAGGAGACCAGGAAGGGAGACTGATGCTGGTGAATTTGTCTCAAGACCCGACACCTGTGGCTTTAACTCCTGAAAATTTAACGGTAATACAGTTTGAACCTTATCCGAGGGGCGATCGCATTTTGTTTTTAGCTATAGAAAGGGGCGATCGTAGTAGTGGACAGTTTGACCCACAATTGTATACTGTGATGACTGGTATTAACCCTGAATCTGTAGGTCAAGGTTCTTCAGCGCCTCAACATCGTGGTCAATTAGAAACAATTTTAGATAACAAATATTACAGTAACCTCCGATTTGATTTGTCTCGTGATGGTAAGGTGATTGTTGTGCAGCGGGTCAACAAAAGAAATCCGGTTGATGCTAGTCCTTGGGTGATTCGGCAGGGACGTTCTCCGAGACCTTTAGAAACTCAGGGGGGAAATTTTATGATTGCACCTGATAGCAAATCTTTGCTGATTTCCCAAGGGCCGGATCTGACGACTATTTTACCCTTAGAACCCAATGCTGAGGTGCTGGAATATTTACCTAAGTTTGGTCAGGTTTTGGGGTTTGCTGCCGATGGGTCGGCGGCGGCGCTGCTCAAGTTTAATTCCGATGGAACCCGATCGCTATTTGTGGTGGATACGGTAGGTAATGAACGGGAATTATATAGAACTGCTGAGTTTGGCAATATTCTGAGTATCGATTTTGACCCTAGCCAGACAATTATTTATGCTCTAATTACTGAGCTAATTGAGGATAACGAGGAATACACAGAACAGCCTTATATTGTGGCGATCGACTTAAAAACTGAGGAGATTTTCCCGCTGGTAATTTTGCCGAATCAGCAACAAATTAATCTGAGTTTATCTCCCGATGGTCTGGCTTTACTGTTTGATCAAACTATAACTAGAATTATGGATGAAGAGATAGAAAACCGACCTCGTACTGATGGGGGAGATACTATTACCACGAGTCGCCTGTGGTTATTGCCTTTAGTAACGGATAGTTCAACAGATGCTAATGCTTCTCAATGGAAACCGGAAGAATTGCCGTTTTTGGGATTTAACCCCCGATGGCTACCCTAGGTAAGTAGATGGTTAATTGATGCCAAAATTATGTTAATTATCACCTCTGAACAAGTTGCTAAAATTCGGAATCATGCAGAACAAAGTTATCCCCAGGAGTGTTGTGGTTTGCTCATGGGGCGGCAAGACTCAGGCGATCGCAAAATGATTATGGAAGTTTGGTCGATGGAAAATGCTTGGAGTCCAGTCACTGCTGAGGTATTCCAAGGGTTAGACAATAACCCCAATATAACCACTCGCCAAGAACGTTTTACGATCGCCCCAGAAGCGTTAATGAAAGCGCAAAAGGAGGGACGCGATCGCCATCTTTCGATTATTGGTATATATCATTCGCACCCCGATCATACTGCGATTCCTTCAGAATTTGATCGGGTTTGCGCCTGGTCGGAATACTCCTATATTATTGTTTCTGTGATCGGGGGTCAGGCTACTGACTTACTCAACTGGTGTTTAGATACTAACCATCAGTTTCAAGCTGAAGAATTGATATATAGGGATTAGTGGTTGAGATGCTTCATGGTTTTATGCAGATGCTGTAAAATGGCGATCGCTATCAAGACACTTAGGGCTAATCCTAACCAAAATTGGCTAATAATTTCCTGGGTTTGATCAAGGGCTAATCCCCCAAGAGGGGGGCCGATTAAATAACCGATCGCCCAACATTGAGAATTAATAGCTAAATAAATTCCTCGCAGGGAGTCCGGGGCCAGATTAGCCGCTAAGGACGAGGCGGCGGGGCTATAAGTAACTGTAGCGATCGCTAAAATTCCTAATCCCAGAATAGCTAAGGTTAAAGTTCCGGTTTTTACTATTCCCATTAACCCCGTAATTAAAAATCCTATGCCCCATAGTATAGCTGATACAATTAGGGCATGGGGGCGACTGAGAGGATTAAGAATGCGGGACATGGGGAGTAAAAGTAAGATGGCGATCGCTGTGTGTCCGGCAAACAGGGCGCTAATGGTGATGCTGGAAAATTCGGCTTTCACAAAGTTGTTAAGATATAGGGGAATGGTGCTATGAATTTGCGACATATAGAAGGTAAATAAAATATTGACTGCTGCATAAATTAATAGGGTGCGATCGCTTAAAGCCACCATCCAACTATTAGAAGATGCAGCGGATTCGGTATCTGTTGATATAATAGGGGATTGGTAAGTTTCCGCTATCGCTAGATAAATCACTATAAAAAAGATGAGGAAAGACAATCCATCTAGCACAAATAACAGTCGATAAGCCCCCGTTGTGGCAATCACTACCCCACCCATGATAATGCCGACCTGTAAGCCGATATTATCCC
This sequence comes from Limnospira sp. PMC 1279.21, assembly GCF_032349615.1. Classification (NCBI taxonomy): domain Bacteria; kingdom Bacillati; phylum Cyanobacteriota; class Cyanophyceae; order Oscillatoriales; family Sirenicapillariaceae; genus Limnospira; species Limnospira sp. PMC 1279.21. Next base: position 23,074 of record NZ_JARPLU010000068.1, read on the forward strand.
CCAAACGAGTGATAGCATAGGCTTCGTTGCGGGTCTTTCCCGTGGTTAAATCAGCTACTATGGTTTCTGTGGCTGGCCAGTAAAGTCCGATACCTAATCCTAACAATAAATTCCCTAGAATTAACATCATAAAATTGGTGGTAAATGCTAGGACAAAAGATGAGAGGGCAGAAATTATCGCCGATACCAATAATGTCCAGCGCCGACCGAAGCGAGGAGAGTCACAACAAGACCCCCCGAAGACTCTCCCAATTACCCCGGAAATTTGGGCGCTTCCTAGCGCTATTCCTACGGCGGTTGAGGATAAACCTACCTGATTAACAAAGAAAATTGGCGCGTAAAATAGGGTAAATCCTGTTCCCGTTTGGGACAGTAGACGACCAACTGCTAAAATCCACACTTGTCGTGACAGTTGAGGTAGCCAAGACCAAAAGCGATTTGTACTCAAAACTATTGCCTTAATGCTATTTTGTATGTTGGCGATCGTAGCAAATTACAGTCAAACCGTGAATAGCTATCTCAACCAGAGTGAGTTTATTCGTTAGCCGGGGTTAATTTATGATAATTTGAGGAAAAATAGACTATGATTGGTTATTTAAATGGCACTGTAGCTGGTATTTATAAAAAGACGGGAAATAGAGTCTTTTTATGGCTTGATGTTAATGGAGTTGGTTATGAGTTGCAAATTTTACCCAGGATGCAGAATTTAGATGCTAAAATAGGCGAAAATTTACAGGTATTTACTCATCTACATATCCGGGATGATCTGATGGTTTTGTATGGGTTTAGCAGTATGGCGGAACGAGATCTATTTCGTCAATTAGTGAGTGTTAGTGGTATTGGTATGCAATTGGCGATCGCCCTTTTAGATACCCTCGCATTACCGGATTTAGTCCAAGCAATTGTGGGCGGAAATACCGGGATTTTAACTAAAACTCCGGGAGTGGGAAAAAAAACAGCCGAACGGATTACCCTAGAATTAAAAACCAAGTTATCAGAGTGGCGAAAACAAGCAGGACTTCCTACAGTTTCCACATCTAATTTAAGTGCAGAAATCCAAGAGGAAGTAGAAATATCTCTGTTGGCTTTAGGTTATACCACTTCCGAAGTTATGCAAGCCTTAAAAGCTATTACATCTCATCCTAATTTATCAGAAAATAATAGTGCAGAAGATTGGATTAAATATGCGATATCGATTTTATAGAGACAAAGCCGACATGGAACCAATCAACAATATAGTCACAATTAGTGTTATTATAAATAGCAGTTAAGATATGATTTGTCTTTGACCTAGCAACTTTCGCCAAACTATGCTAAAACAGTATCAAGTTCTTTAAGACTGTGCGCCGTCGCAGTTTTATTTATGGTAACACCTCGCTTGTTAGAAGATTTACCCCCGGAGTTTGAATCTCTGCGTTCTTTCCTGGTTAGTAATGTGCAACCCTATATTAATCTGGCTTTTAATAAACAGGGTTTTTTAGCCAAAGACCTCAGCAATGATCCCCTGAAGTTGTGGGAAACTAAGGTCGGAGGGTTGCCCTATTTACCCAAGGGAATGGAGTATCCTTGCGATCGTCAAACTGGGGAAATGATGATGTTTTTACTCCAGATTAACTGTGCGGAGGTTCCTTCTCTCCCCGGGTTTAAATTGCCATCTCAGGGTCTATTACAGTTCTATTCTAGTCTCAGTGTCCCCATGTGTGTACTGGGTCCAGAACCACACCGGATTATCTATTTCCCAGAAATTTCTCAAGATGAAAGCACCCTGGTCACAGATTTTAGCTTCACCCTAGATAAGCGTTACAGGGATGAATGGTATCACCATATTTATACAATCGATTTTTCTGTAGGAGAGGATATATTTTGGGATTATTGCTACAATAGTATTCCCGATAAATTGACAGACATTGGCGATAAATTTGACGAATGGTTTTTAGATTATCAGCCAGAAAATCAAGTTGGTATTAACGCTAAAATGGCAGGATTTCCAGAGTTTCATTCCTATGTACCAGAAGTTTTACATAATGCCAAAGGACAATTATTATTAGAATTTAATCATCCTTTTGATTGTTCTGATTATTTCTATTTCTATATTGACGAAGAACAGCTTATTAAAGGAGATTTTGGCGGGGTTAAATCCTATTTTATGAGGGTTTGAAAGCCGTCATAGATTTAAGTGTTTCTAATGTCTGTCAATGATTTAACCCGCATTATTTACAACTGTTCAGGGTCAATCCCCAACTCTCGCAATTTAGCAGCTAGTTTGTCTTTCTGTTGTCGTTCAACTTCTAACTGCTGTTGAGCTTCCGTAGCTGATTCTTCCGGAGTCGGGACTAAAACACCATCAGGACTAAAAAAGCGGAGTTGACGATTTTCTATCCCTAAGAT
>NZ_JARPLU010000069.1:0-25335 GCF_032349615.1 Limnospira sp. PMC 1279.21
ATCGTCGCATTGTCAGGCAATAGCCGGATAAATGTCGCGTAAATGTATCAGTCTACTAATCCAGAAGACCGGGCGCTTGAGCCGGAGAACTGTGATTGTGCTAAGGTTTGAGGGAAGGTATGCGTTTAGATTAGCTGGTAGTCAACAACAGCTAGTCAGTTTCCCAGCTAATGGAGATATTGCATGAGTTTACCATCAACCAATGCCCAACTCAAAATTCACAGCAGCACATCTGTTTCGGAAATACTCATTGATAATGGGGTAGCTTCCATTGGTCGCGCCCCCGATAACACCGTAGTATTAACAGATATGAGTGTTTCGCGGCATCACGCCGAGATTAAACTAGAAGGCGATCGCTATGTAATTGTGGATTTAGGCAGTACCATTGGCACACTGCTAAACGCAGATACAATTCCCCCCAAAACGCCACAACCCTTAGCCAATAATGACACCATCCAAATAGGCGATACTAAACTAACCTTTTGCTTTAGTTCCCTGGCTGTAGCCCCAACCCAAGCCGCCGCCCCAGCCAGATCAGAAAAAACAGTGATTGATAACACTATAGGGCAGAGCAGTGGCACGGTACTAAGTTTTACCCTAGAGTTACGGGGAAAAGATCTAATTACTATTGGTCGCGATGGGAGTAATCATACAGTCATTAATCATCCCTCCGTGTCTCGCCACCATGCCCAAATTGCCCGGAAAAACGGGTCTTTTGTGTTAACAGACCTAAACTCTACCAATGGAACCTTTGTCAATGGTAAAGTAATTACAGGCGATCGCTCCCTGGCGGTGGGAGATAATATTCGCATCGGTCCTTGTCGGTTCACCTTAAACATTGATGAGACCCTAGTACAGGTCAACGAAGAAGGTAATCTGCGCCTCGATGCGGTAGGCTTAAATAAACAGGTTTCCAAAGAAGTTAACCTACTCAATGATATTTCCCTATCGATACAGGCGCGGGAATTTGTGGTAGTGGCTGGGGTTAGTGGCGGCGGTAAATCTACCCTTCTTGATGCCCTAAACGGCTTTCGTCCAGCTACGGGGGGTCATGTATTAGTCAATGGGGTTGACTTGTACAAAAACTATAACGCCTACCGCACCGAAATTGGTTATGTTCCCCAAAAGGATATTGTCCATACTGAGTTAACTGTGACTCAGGCTTTGGATTATGCAGCCCAATTACGAATGCCTGCTGATACCACTGTAGCAGAAAGACAGAAACGGGTTGATGAGGTTCTCCAGGATTTGGGATTATCTCACCGTCAAGATGTTCCGATTAAAGCCCTCAGTGGCGGTCAACTCAAGCGGGTATCTATTGGGGTGGAATTGTTGACTAAGCCTAGTTTATTCTTTTTGGATGAGGCAACCTCTGGCTTAGATCCGGGTACAGAAGCTGATATTATGAATCTGCTGCGAAATCTGGCAGACCAAGGTAGGACGGTGATTTTGATTACCCATGCTACCGATAATGTGATGCTGTGTGATTTAGTAGTCTTTTTAGGTGCGGGGGGTCGGATTGCTTATTTCGGCCCTCCTCAAGAAGCCCAGGAATATTTTGGGGTTGAGCGCTTTAATCAAATTTATCATAAGGTGGAAAGGGAGCGATCGCCTGAAGATTGGCAGCAGGATTATCTCAACTCTTCCCAATACCAAAGGTTTGTGGTTAAACGCCAAAATACTCTCAGCAATGTTCAGGCTGAAACTAATGGTAATAGGCGATCGCAACAGGTTCCCGGCGCGACAATTAAACGGGTTTCCGCTTGGCGACAGTTTCTGATTTTATCGAATCGGAATTGGTCAATTTTAAGGCGCGATCGAGCTAGTTTAATCTTAATGTTAGCGATCGCGCCTATTCTCGGTATACTGGACTGGTTTACGTGGAATCGCTATATGTTTGACGATACCAAAGGCGATTTTGGGCAGGTCATTACCATGCTATTTGTTACCGCCTTAGTCGCCGTCATGGTCGGTAGTATCGCCACCATGCGCGATATTGTCAAAGAAGCCGATATCTACCGCCGGGAAAGGACTATTGGTTTACAAATTCTTCCCTATATTCTTTCCAAGGTTTGTATAGCTTCAGTATTCGCCTTATATCAAGCTGCAATTTTCCTATTGTTTAAACTGATAGCTGTTCAGATTCCTGGTGACTTTTCCGTTTATGGTTCCTTGTACATAACCTTAGTTTTGGCTACCATGGCAGGAATGGTAATGGGACTATTGGTTTCCGCTATTTCTCCCAATCAGAATATCGCCCCTTTATTGACCATTATATTTTTGGTTCCTCAAATTACTTTTGGCGGAGGAATGCTACCTATTAACACCTTGGGATTACCAGGACTCATTATTAATCATCTCACCCTCACCAAATGGCCGTTTGAATCCTTTGTTACTATCACTGGAGTAGGTCGAGATGTAGCTGAAGACCCCTGTTGGCAGTTAGATGAGGATGAACGCGATGCCTTAACTGATGCCCAAAAACAGGACTGTATTTGTTTAGGAACTAGCCTATTTAGTCAATGCAGTTTTCCCGGTATTTTAGCTAAGTATAATCCCGCTGTTGACCAGCCAGAACCCGTCCGTCCTGAATCTCCTGGCGACCCTCCCCAACAACCTACTAGACCTGATAACCCATCTTTTCAGGCGCAACTGGACTATGAGGATGAGATGGATCAATATCAAGCCGATTTAGAAGCCTATCAAGACCGAGTTAATGAGTACCAGAGAGCTATTCAACAATGGCAGGATGAGTATGGAGAATGGCGAGGTAAATATGAGGGTGCTTTAGGCGAAGCGGAAGGAACCATTAAGCGTTTTTTCCAGGACTATGGTTCCATGTTTAATGTGAATGTCGGCAAATATTGGGGGATTTTGATAGGTTTAATTGCGGTGATGTTTGGCTTGTTATTAGTCGTGCAAAAACGCAAGGACGTAATTTAACAACCCTGATACAATTGAGGGTGGGGGTGAAACTAGATGTCAACGCAACATCAAGTATTAATCTCACCCCCATAGTAACTTGGTTGAAACGCAGAAAAGTAGGTTGGGTGAAACCCAACAGAGTAGGTTGGTTGAAACCCAGAAAAGTAGGTTGGGTGAAACCCAACAGAGTAACTTGGTTGAAACGCAGAAAAGTAGGTTGGGTGAAACCCAACACAGTAGGTTAGGTGAAACCCAGAAAAGTAGGTTGGTTGAAACCCAACACAGTAGGTTGGGTGAAACCCAACACCAAGCCAGGATTGTTCAAAGGTAAGCAATTACACTGATGACGCTGGTTAATTGGTGGATGATAATAGGACTAAGCTAGAACAATTGCTTAATTAGTTAAACCATTGCTGGCTGAATATTTGACCTAATTAATTCTGGAGTCAATCAATGAGTGCCAAGAAACTGTTGCTGTCTGCTGGTCTATCTATGGTTATGATAGCTGCCGCTGTAGTTCCGGCTTGGGCTTATCCGGCGCGTTTATTTGCGAGGGATCCGGGGTCTCAAATTAACATTCGTTCAGGACCTGGAACTAACTATTCTATAGCTCATTATGGTTATGCGGGAGACTATGTTGATGTGATTAATGAAAGGGTAGTTGGTGGCTATAGGTGGTATTATGTGGAGTTTCCAGCGTCTAAGGCTCGTGGTTGGGTTCGGGGTGATTTTATTGCCTATAAGAACTAGGTATTAAAGTTTAATTAATCGCGACAAAGTGGGGAAGAAAGCCAATTTTACCCCTGGTTTACTCGCGTTTTCCTTTGAGCAAATAAGTGGTCATTTCACCCTTGCCTTTAATGGGAATTGTGCCGCGCTTTTCAAAGATATAGCGATCGCAAAGTGCCATATATGTTTCTTCTGTCACCTGAATTTCATCAGCGATACCATGGGACTCCATTCGGGAAGCAATATTAACGGTATCTCCCCACAGGTCATAAATAAACTTTTTCAAGCCAATTACTCCCGCAATAACGGGACCGGTAGCAATACCAATACGGATTTTAAAACCTTGTTGATGTTGTCGGTTGAACTCCCGGAGAGTCCGCTGCATATCCAGAGCCATATCAGCGATCGCTTCCGCATAATTGTCTCTAGGTAAAGGCAACCCAGAAACCACCATATAAGCATCCCCAATAGTCTTAATTTTCTCCAAACCGTGTTGTTCTGCTAACCCATCAAATCTGGAAAAAATACCATTTAGCAACTGCACCAAATCCGTGGGACTAAACCTGGTTGAAATCTCGGTAAAACCGACAATATCAGCAAAAAGCACCCCCGCATCGGTAAAATCATCAGCAATAGTTTTAGGGTCTTGTTTAAGGCGTTCGGCGATAGGATATGGTAGAATATTAAGTAGCAGTTTTTCGGAATTTTCCTGTTCTTGTTTAACCTGTTCGTAGGCAGTAACTAAGGCTTTACGGGAGTTAAACTCAGAATGGGCGAGACGGTCATATAAATAAACCGACAAATTGCAAATAACACAGATCCAAAAAAAGTATAACACCAGAAAATCCTGAGTCATCCAATCCACAGGTAACCGGACTGGAAGATCTAGGATAATTTGAGTGCCAAAATAATAAAGTAATACCCCCAATTGAGAAATGAGATGTAACCACCAGCAGATAGGAAGCAGGGTAGCTTGGGAAAAGAACATGAGGGGCCACTCAATAATCGCGGGTTGAGATATGCCCAAAAATGTTGCCCGAATTTGGGGGCTGAGTGTGACCATCCAGGATAATAGCAGAAAAATCAAACCTGGGTATTGGCGACCGATCGCCGTTCGTAATAACACTAACCCTACCAATACCCCCAATTGTACACATACCTGAGTAATTAACCAATCTAGGCGAAAATCTTGGGGATAGAATAGCCAATTCTTGATTTGAGATAGGGAAAAGGTCAAATAGACTATCAAAGCCAGCCATAGTCCCAAACCCAGGCGCTGACGCATAAAACTATGTTGCCAGGTTTGATAGTTAGCCGCTTTAATGATGTCGGGGGCTTTAAATATCTGTTTCATTGTGCGATCTAACCATGGACCCAATTGGCGATCGCCTGGGGTATATTTACTCATAATTTGACCGAGTTTCAGGCAGCCGATAGAATGAAATTAACTGCCATATCGTGATAACTGGTAATTATCGGCCGATACGACCCGTAAAGCCAGAAGCCTTAAATTGCTTAAACTTAAAGGGCTTTTCCAGATTAGAGGCTATAGAAATTCGGATTTCAAAATCGCTAATACCTGGAGGGACAACATCAATACTACCGAGGCGGGTGCGGTTTTGCATTACCCGATTATCGTTAGCATCATAGATCCGCCCGAAGATATCGGCATCGACAACGGTTTTACCAGAGGTATTGTTAGCTTTTCCGGTAACAATAAAACAGTCTGCCTCTTGGATAGAACCACTAGAAACCATACCTTCTGATAACTCTGCCGGACAGTCTTGATAACCGATATCAAATAATTCGATCTGAATCATCGCCCACGCGGGGGGGGTCCACAGCCAACTGAGGAAGCCGATAATCACAGAAGCCAAGATAACTGGAAAGAATCGCGATCGCATAAACTCACTCATTACTACTGATTTTGATAGTTTAACTCAAGTTTAGCCATTGCTAGGGTTCAGCAAAATCAGCGGGTTGGTAAACCCCAAAGGGTTTCAGTGGATATGGGGAATCGGTGACGCGCCCCCATAAAGGCTGATATATGATGGTTAACAATATCAGCATTATAAAGACTGAAGGAGCGATTTGTGAGTCCAGAAACTTTAATCAGAGATGACGGTCTAGGAACGGGGGCTGAACAGTTCAGTATCGATCGCTTTAACGCGAATGTTATGAACACTTATGGGCGGTTTCCTATCGCCCTGGAAAAAGGTTCTGGCTGTAAGGTGTGGGATACAGAGGGGAAAGAATATCTGGATTTTGTGGCGGGAATTGCTACCTGTACCCTCGGACACGCGCACCCCAAGTTAATAGAAGCGGTAACGGAGCAAATCCAAAAGCTGCATCATGTCTCGAATCTCTACTATATCCCGGAACAGGGAGAGTTGGCAGCTTGGTTAACTGAGCATTCCGCAGCCGACCGGGTTTTTTTCTGTAACTCTGGCGCAGAAGCCAACGAGGGGGCGATTAAACTAGCGCGTAAATATGCCCACGATCGCCTTAATATTGAAGATCCGGTAATTATTACCGCCCACGCTAGTTTTCATGGTCGCACTCTGGCTACAATTACGGCGACTGGACAACCTAAATATCAAAAGGGATTTAGTCCCCTGGTTCCAGGTTTTGTCTATACTCCCTATAATGACCTTCCGGCTTTGGAAAATGCGATCGCAGAAGTTGACCAAAACGGTCGCCGGGTGGCGGCTATCCTTTTAGAAGCCCTACAGGGTGAAGGGGGAGTGCGTCCGGGAGATGTGGCCTACTTCCAAAAAATTCGCCAGATTTGTGATGAAAAGGGAATTTTGCTGATTCTCGATGAGGTACAGGTGGGAATGGGTCGCACTGGTCGCTGGTGGGGATATGAAAATCTGGGTATAGAACCGGATATTTTTACTTCCGCTAAGGGACTCGGTGGGGGTATTCCTATCGGTGCGCTGATGTGTAAGTCTTTCTGTGATGTGTTTGAACCGGGAAACCATGCGAGTACCTTTGGTGGTAATCCGTTCGCCTGTGGTGTGGCTTTGGCGGTGTGTCAAACTCTGGAAAGGGAAAATATTCTTAGCAATGTACAACAGCGGGGAGAACAGCTCAGAAACAGCCTACAGGCGATCGCTTCTGAGTATCCTGATTTAATTGCTGAGGTTCGCGGTTGGGGTTTAATTAATGGGATGGAATTAAAATCAGATGTGGAATTGACTTCTATTGATCTGGTTAATGCGGCGATCGCACAAGGGGTTTTATTAGTGCCAGCAGGTCCGAAAGTTGTGCGATTTGTACCTCCTTTAATTGTGACGGAGGCGGAAGTTAATCAAGCCTGTCAGGCGGTAGCTCGCGCCTTACACAATCGATAATGGGGAAGATAATGTAGGGGGGTTGGGCTGTTAATTACCTCTGCTAACCAGAAGATTAATCAACCAGCCTCCTATTTAATTAATAATTAATAATTAATAATTAGGGGGCGTTCAGGTTAATATAGCTGCCCTCTGGGAAAGGGAGGATAGGTTTAGGGGCATGATTTATGGATAATATTAAACTGGGGAAATATCTGTTTTTAGAAGAGTTTTGTACTTGTACAAAAACTTATGCTAAATATAGCGATCGCATTAATCCTTACCCACAACAGCCAGAAAGTATCGAGGCGATCAAGGACTTAAATCAAGCAATTATCGACCCAATTATTGATGAATTTGGGCGCGATCGCTTTCAGTTAACCTATGGATTTTGTTCTAAGGACCTGAAAAGATACCTAGAAAAAAAAGATGACCACACCGGAATCAAAAACGGTAGGGTTGCCCCTAACCTAGACCAACATCTAGCCCATGAACTTAACCAAAAAGGCAAATATTACTGTTCTCGATTAGGGGCTTCCTGTGATTTTATGATCATAAATCTGGAAAGTAACCAACTGGTTGATTGGATTATAGATCATCATTTACCCTTCGACTCTTTATATTTTTATGGATGCGATCGCCCCATTCATATTAGTTATGGTCCCCAACATAAGCGGGACATTTGGGGATTTACCGCATCAGGAAAACCCACTAAAAGAGGAATCGAGACTTGGCTAACAAAAATCATCCCGCCGCCGTCAACAGGGAAGTAAATTAATGTGCTTGAGGCCTTACATAACGCAACCTATCAAAAATAGAGGGTCGCTTGAGGGTAGTGACAATTTCTTCTAGGGGTAGGACACGAAACTTAGAATGGAGTGCATTCACCTGATACACCGTATTAGTATCAAGTTCCAGGGCTGTTAGCCAACCACTCTTAGCATGATAAACCCCTGTATCTATACCCAACCAACCTTGTCCTTGGACAAGATTTCCTGGTTCCACCCCATCAAAAGTAAAAGTGATCGTGTGACCGATAATAATCTGTTTTTTGTCAAAATAGGGTTTTGGGATAGAATGGAACTCTTTACGAATCCAGCAAAAATCGGAAGGAGTTTGCTGTTCAATGGGTCGCCTGGGGTTAACCCCGGCATGAACCAGCCAAGTATCTCCGAGGTCGAGAAATAAGGGTAGCGATCGCATCCAATGCAGATGGTCGCGAGGGATAATTTCCGCCTCTTGATAGGAAGCCACAGTAGTTTGACCACCACTATAAAGCCAAGCCTGCCAAGCCTGTTGATTTCTACCTACTTCCGGGAGGGCTTCCAACATGAGTTGTTCATGGTTACCCATTAAGCACTTATAGGGGCTATTTTTGACAAATTCAACCACCTGAGCGCTTTTCGGGCCGCGATCGATGAGATCCCCAAGAAAGTAGACCTCATCATCACTATTGGGAGCCACCTTGTCAAGAAGGGCCATCATTCCTTTATAGTGGCCGTGTATATCACCAATAACAATCCGCCGCTTAGACATTTTCTTTCTTTATGTCTCAATGAATTGCCCTGAGTGAAAGGTGGCTTATCTACTCAAAGCATTGATAAAACTTTGCAGTTCGGACAGAAAACCTTTTTTCTTAGCAGGTGGTAGGTTGGGTGTAACAGATGACGGGTCATCTCCCTGGGAGGCACGAGCCAAGATTTGTTCTAGCTGATCACCCACAGGTTTAGTTGATTGTTCGGTAATTTTTTGGTATTCCCCTTCAATTTCTAGCCAAACTTCCCAAGTTCCTGGATAGCAGCGAAATAAAGCCGCGCCATCGAGAGGCTTGAGATAGTAGCAAGACTCAATAGTATTTAGGAAGCGTTCCCGCAGTTGGCGAGCCGCGTATCCTATGCCTATGATAGCAACATCTTCTAAACGGGGATTAAGAAGAACCACCGAGCGATCGCCTGCCAATTTATGCAGATTTTCGACTTGGTTAACTTCTACAGGAGATGGAGACACGACCAAAAACTGCCCATCATCGGGTTGTAGGCGAGTTTCTACGGGGGAACGACTGGTTCCTATATCGGTGACTCGGAAAGGAGTTTCTCCCCAATCTCGACGAGCCAAAGCTGCCGACCCTGCATCGGGAAAAAAGACTTTAAGCAGGGTGTCGGGTTTTTCGAGGGCGGGGATAAACTGGGAGGCGATCGACTGAGCTTGAAGTTCAATTTCTGGGAATACCAGTTCAACTTGAATCAATTTGTAGCCATCATCGAGAGCAGCAGTTGCCGCTTGTTTGGCTTGTTCGATCGCTTCAGATAGGGTAGTTGGGAGTTGTGTCATCTCAAAATTCTGTAGGTCGAACCCTTGAATGATACCCACACGGGTTAAAGCGCGGAAATAAATACCGCCTTAGACTCATTCTACCAAAGAATCCGGGACTATGAGGACTATTTTTTCCTAAACTGGCTATCTTGAATGGAGGAACCAATACCTTGAATAATACCACGGCCAATCAAGCCTATACCGCGACCTAGCACCTGAGTTAATAGATAAACTGCTGTGCTACCAATGAAGGATATAGCTGTTCTCACCCTAGGGGCGATCGCATCGCGACCTTCTAAGACCAATGTCACCGCCAACTGAATGCCGGAAAGTTGTTCTAGTTCTTGGCGACGGGAGGCATAGATTGTCAGTTTTTCAATCCCGCGATCGCCTAAAATGAATAATGTATAGCTACTTTCAAAAATCGCCTGGGGTTCACTCATATAGCGTCTCACGCGATATCGCCAGGACAAGTTATTCCTAAATTTTTCAATTTCCCTAGTTGACAGTAGCCGCCGATCATAGAATGTTTGTTTAACTTCCTCCAGATCCGCAAAATGATTAAGTAAAGGCTGCATTACCCCATTAGCGACTTGAATCACCCAATGTTGCAATAAGGCTTCGGCGCGTCGTGTGGCTTCCCAACTACCTAGGGCATAAACTTGATTATCAATGGTTAGGGGTTCTCCGAATAACAAATGAGCCAGTAAATCCCTAATCAGGGGAATATGATTAAGAATTTCCTTTTCCACTAGGGGAGCATCCCTCAATAATACCGGTACTACTTCCACTTGAGCATCTCTGACATTGAGCGAATAATACTTACCAAAAAAATCGGCGATCGCTTCTTTCCACAAATCTATAATCAGGCTATAACTTTTTCTATCTAGCTGTTCTGGCTGTATCTCCGACAGCCTTAATTCATTGATTAAATCCTCAGATTTACGCAATATTGTATAAATCAGCTCTTGTTTTTTAGTTAGTTTAAGTATATCTATTTCTAAGGGGATACCAGTATAATTAACCAAACCTGATTGCAGTTTAGCCACAGTCACATCAAATAATAGCGACTGTACATCCACCGTAGAAGTCTCAGTAGCTAATACTAAACTAGAATCGTTTGTGGTTGCTAATTGACCAGGGTTGGGGGGTTGGTTAGTTCCTGGGGATGATGGTTGACTAAGGGGGTCTGGGGGTGAGGGAGGATTATTAACAGGGGGTGGTAATGGTGGTATTAACTGACTCACCAGCCACCTGGCGGCGCGTAACTCCCGATAGCGACCCCTAGTAATCAGCAAGTTTAGCATCATAACCTTATCACTAGGGATAGATTCAGCCTCCTGGAGTTCTTTGGTTAATTCTTGTAGCGCTTGTTCAATCGACCTTAGCCCCGGTTTAACTAAACCATAGCGAAATTTTTGCCAACTGGTGAGCGCGCGCTGTGGGTTTCTCTGGGAAGATAGCGCCGCCCCAGAAATAGGACTGACCCAATAGCGTTCTCCGGCTGCTACTTGTCGCAGTGCGATCAAAAGTTCTTCTAATCCTACTCCCTTGGGACAATAACCCTGGACTCCTAAATCCCGGAGAGAGATTAGTAAGTTAGGATCTGATTCCGAGGTAAATAGCAACAGGGGTATATTTTTATAAGAGGCTTGGATTTGCTGACAAAATGCGATCGCTGAACGTTGCTGATTCAAAGTACCCTGATTTTTTTGGGCAGTTAAATCTTTAATCCTCAACTCCAAAATCGCCACTTTCACAGTATCAGGAATCACTCCCGATGTAGGCGCGACTGGTGGCTTTACCCAATTATCTAACACTGCTAAAGCCTCTCTCAGAGTGACCGCTTCTGCAATCACTTCCAGGTCAGAAAATGGCTCACAAATTGATTTGACTCCCATTCTAAATATAGGATCATCATCAATCAGCAGCAGTTGAATAATCGATTGGCTCATATCCAGTCCGAGCAAAATAATAAAAGTATTTTTGTCGTTGGTTTCAGGGACTTATACCTGACCTGATGGCATCAGTACCCAAGCACAACCACCATCGGGAACCATTTTTTTGAGCCTCAACCTACAACCAGAAATCACCTGAGGAATCTTCTCAAAATGTGATTTGTGTTACTCCAAGAAAAAATTAGAATCGGGAGCGCTGTAATCTCCAGAAATAGCCGGCGCTGGGGCTGGTTCATAGGCGGGCGCTGGGGCGGGTTCATAGGCGGGGGCGGGGGCGGGTGCTACATAATCAGAATAACCTGACGAGTAAGAATCCCAATTATTAGAATAACTTGACTCGTTTGAACCCCAATTATCAGAGTAACCTGACGAGTAAGAATCCCAATTATTAGAGTAACTTGGCTCGTTTGAACTCCAGTTATCTGAATAACTTGGCTCGTTTGAACTCCAGTTATCAGAATAACTTGACTCGTAGGACCTAGAGTTATCGTAAGACTGACGAGCCGGAGCGCGGTAAGATTCCTCTGCTGCTCGTTGACTTGCCCAAATAGCGTTGCGTTCTGCTGACCATCGAGCGATCGCATTTCGAGCCTCAAAATATAAAGCGCGACCAGAACCAATCTTAGACGCTTCGTTAATAGCTGCTGTCAGGCTACCCCGACTTGCTAATGAGTAGGCGCTATCCAAAATTGGCTGATCTTCCGCCGTCTGAATGGTTGTCACCCATGCAGCAATTTTCTCCTGAGCGTCGTTATATAGGGCGCGACCTCGGCCAATTTCTGAAGCCTTTTTCACCGCCTCACTCAATTTATGATCTTGAGCCAGGGCTAATGCTTCGCTAAAAATGGGTTGATCTTCAATAATCTGAATCCGTTTTGTCCACTCGGCAATTAGAGTTTGGGCTTCAATGCGTAAAGGTCGCCCAAGTGCCACATTTTCAGCATAGGCTACCGCTGTCCTAAAACCATCGACGGTTTCCGTTCTGGCTGCTTCTCTCGCTATGAGGATATAGGGTCTATCCTGTATCCGTTGTACTTCATTGCGCCAATGTGCTACTAAGGTTTGAGCCTGAAGGCGACGGGGACGCTCTGGGGCAATCATCTGGGCTTGATCTATCGCCAATTGTAAAGCCCAGGGATGGTTGACTTTAGCTATGGTACTGGCTAATTGTATGCCTACTAAATCCTGAATTTTGGCGGAGGCATCATCCACCATGGCCTTAGTTTCTTGATACAGAAGGCGATCGCTTGGTATTCTTTCTAGCGCCGCTTGACCCTCAATTAACGTGGCCATTTGTAGCAGAGGCTGTCCTAGGGATTGGTTAGAAATCACCTGTTGCAGCTCAGTTAGTAAGATAATATCCTTCGCTTCCCTGTGAACCGGAGAATACGAGGGAACCATTCGGGCGATTTTAATCCCCTGATCAAAATCTTGTTTCTCAGTCGCGGATACCGCCAACTCTAAGAGTTTCTGACTCCAGGAGGTAATTTCTTTTTTGGCTAACGAAACTATAAACAGTTGCTCATCAACCTTGTTAGCCAGTTCTATCGCTTCAACTAAACTCTCGGGAGTAGAACGCTTGGCTATGTTGGCAGCTTCTTTGAGGCGCTGTTCTCCTTGCCTTTCTAAGCTAAGGCGATCGAGTAGTTCATTAAATCGCTTAGTGTTCCAGTGTACATTATTGAGCTTACCCACAGCTTGAATATAGCGGAAAGCCTGATTCCAGTCCTGGGATTTCATCGCGTTTTCCGCTTGTCTGGCTAAATTTAAACCCTCATCCCAATAATTCTGCCAACCCACCATGGCTCGCTGTACTTCCTCATAGGCGGGGCTATCAGCCGGAACCACCGCCACCAAATCTAAGGCTCCTTGCAAGTCTCCCGCTTCTAGTCTTTGATTGGCGAAGAATATCAGCCTCTGAGACCATTCTCGCATCATGTGTCTTCCCTGGTTTTTCAGGGGGTGGTCTTCTGGCCAACCGTTAACTAGGGCAAATGCTGCTTGAATATCCTCTAGTTTACCCGATTTTGTACTTTGGTCTGCACAATGTAGGCGATCGCCTGCTGCCGAAATTGCTGAGATTTCTTCACAATTAGGAGGGGGTGGCGTAGTCAGTAGCCATAATAATGCACCCGTTGCCGTCGTTCCGAAACCTAATAGGACCACTAACCACAGCAGTTGCCATCCCCAAAAACCCTTAGGGACACCCGGCCTTTTGCCTCGCTTTTTCGGGTAAACTATAGGTTGACTTGTTTCTGCAATCATTCCCGCATCACTAGAGACAACCACATCACTGGATGCACTTGCTTCTAATGCAGGTTGGCTAGAGTGTTCAAATTGGGGAGTTGCCATAACTTCATCTTCCTTTGGTGCTAATGGTTCAGCCTAACCATGGTGGGTGGGTTCCTTTAGTTGTCCCCTGGTTCTGCCCAAGGTTACTTAAAAACACCATTCTAGGGCAACTTGATGTTAACAGATCAATTCCCTTTGAGCATCATTGTTAAGTTTCCCTGGAAACTTCCCAGCTAATGGCACTGTATGTTAACCTTAATACTCAGGCAATTTTGACCAACCGCAACTATACCGATTCCTTTGTCAAGCAATGATAAAATTAAGCTAACACGCTAATTGTAGCTTGGCCCAAGTTAAACTTAATGACCATTAGAATCACACTAGACTCCCACTGCATCAATCATCTTGATATCTCACCTGTTGACAAGGTTATTGAGCAACTGATTCAGGAATCAAAGCTCAGAAGTGCCGAACCCGAAATCAGCTTTGAGATTGACTATCCCCTAGATGACCAAGACCCCCGCGAGTTGTCTGAGGTGCCAGAGGTTCGACTGTGGTTTATTTGTCTTGATAGCCAATATCCCTGGCTACCTTATGCTTTAGACTGGCGATCGGGAGAGTTGGCTCGTTATGTCGCTATGCTAGTTCCCCACCAGTTTCACGGTCCGCAAGGCATACAATACAATCCAGAAGCTCTGGAGATTTTCCTGATGCAGAAAATTTTTGTGATTACCCGTTGGCTTCAGGAGATGGGATTACCAAGTCGCTCCCGGCTTCAGTCTATGGCTCAAATGTTAGGTTACGATCTCGATGAGGGTTTATTTGATGTGATCGAACAGCGATCCTAAAACACTTTCGATTAACAAGTTAAACTATAGCTATCGGTTCTAGTCAGGGAAGGTCTTAGCCTATACCCTTAAACTAGCTGACTTTAACCAGACTGATTATTCTCAGTCAATTATACACCATTTAAGGAAAAACAGCGCCATGGGATTATTTGACCGTATCAGCCGAGTTGTAAGGGCCAACTTGAATGACTTGGTGAATAAGGCAGAAGACCCGGAAAAGATCCTTGAACAAGCTATTATTGAAATGCAAGAGGACCTGATCCAGTTGCGCCAAGCCGTCGCTCAGACCATCGCCCAGCAAAAACGTTCCCAACAACAGTATAATCAAGCCCAGTCCCAAGCTAACCAATGGCAGTCTCGCGCGCAACTAGCTCTACAAAAGGGTGATGAAAACTTAGCGAGGGAGGCCCTCCAGCGCAAAAAGGGCTATCTCGAAACCGCTAATACCCTGGAAATGAGTCTCAAGCAGCAAACTGAACAGGTCGAAGCTCTCAAGCGGAACTTGGTTAGCTTAGAGAGTAAAATTTCCGAAGCCAAGACTAAGAAAAATATGCTCAAGGCTAGAGCTCAGGCGGCTAAGGCTAATGAACAGCTCAATAATGTCCTTGGTGGTCTTAATACCAGTAGTGCTACCTCGGCTTTTGAACGCATGGAGGAAAAAGTCCTGCAAATGGAAGCTCGGTCTACTGCGGCGGCTGAGTTGACTGGTGGTGGCTTGGAAGAAGAATTCCGCGCTCTGGAAGCGGGAAGTGATGTTGATGATGAGTTGGCGGCTATGAAGGCTCAACTGGCTGGCACTCCTGCTAATCAGCCTCAATTATCACCTTCTGCGCCTACTGATAGTTCGGCTTATAATTCGGAGATTGACAGCGAACTTGAAGAGTTGCGTAGAGAACTTAATAAATAAGTTGCTGTCTCGGAGGCTTCAGTCTGGGGTCGGGAAACCGGGAAGTAATAGGGTGTAGGGTTTTTGATCGCGTGGGGTTTAACCCCCTGCTTTGGGCAACTGTTCCCTGCTCCCTAAATCTTCCCCAGGTCTGAGTGTGGATAATTCTTTGACTTTGGGGACTAAATCAGCAATAATCTGTGTAAATCCAGATCAAGCACCTACTTATGTTGTTTGGGGTTATAACCATTGGTAAGCATAAATTAACTTCTCATTCTTTGAACTTATGATGCTCAAAGTTCGATTTTTAACCATCAGTGCATTTGCGGCTGGTTTTGGTCTATGTTCTATTGTATTTGCTCTATTTACGGTGGTTTCCGAGTTGAGTTTGGCGGCGGCTATTAGAACCATTTTAACTTCTTTGTTTTTTGGAATCAATATGGTTTTTATGCTGCACTATTATACATCAATATATAAGGAGCAAAAATTAATTTCTCGACTGCGATCGCAAGTCCATAATATGAACTATATTAATTATAATTAATTTGGTTTTTGGCAAATAATAGGAGTTGATAAAATGCTAGATTTTCTGAATAATATTATCGGCAGAAATCCCGGTAAATTCAAGGCTAAGGTTGAGGTGTACAGTTGGCAAACCTGTCCTTACTGTATCCGCGCCAAACTGCTGCTGTGGTGGAAAGGGGTTGAATATACTGATTATCAAATAGATGGCGATAATAATGCTAGAGAAGCCATGGCACAACGGGCTAACGGTCGGCGCACGGTTCCCCAAATTTTTATCAATAATCAGCATATCGGCGGCTGCGACGACCTCTATCAGTTAGACAGTGAAGGGAAATTAGAACCGTTATTAATTCCGCCACTATCTTAACATTTGGGCTGGGATTGTACATCTAAAATTAATGGTTGGAGAAGTTAAATTATGTCTTTTGTAGGACTGCATATTCACAGTGACTACAGCCTCCTTGATGGTGCTTCTCAACTCCCACAGTTGGTCAGTCGCGCTGTGGAATTAGGAATGCCAGCGATCGCTCTTACGGATCATGGGGTGATGTATGGGGCGATCGAACTTATTAAAATCTGCCGCAGTAAGGGTATTAAACCTATTATTGGCAATGAAATGTATGTCCTCAATGCTGATGTGACAGTTCAACAGCGAGGAATTAAAAAATATCATCAAGTCGTCTTGGCTAAAAATACCCAAGGCTATAAAAACTTGGTGAAATTAACTACTATTTCTCACTTAAAAGGTTTTCAAGGAAAGGGAATTTTTGCTCGTCCTTGTATTAATAAGGAACTATTAGAAGAGTATCACGAAGGCTTAATTGTTACCAGTGCTTGTTTGGGGGGTGAGGTTCCCCAAGCTATTCTTCAGAGGCGCATGGATATGGCACGCCAAACTGTTGAGTGGTATAAAAGGGTGTTTGGGGATGATTACTATTTAGAAATTCAAGATCATGGTTCCCCAGAAGACCGCATTGTTAATGTGGCTTTGGTGCAACTGGCGAGGGAATTTGAAGTCAAAATTGTAGCGACTAATGATTCACACTTTATTTCCTGTAATGATGTGGAAGCACATGATGCCTTATTATGTATTAATACACAAAAGTTAATTACTGAGGATAACCGATTACGTTATAGTGGCACAGAGTACCTAAAATCTGCCGAAGAGATGATGCAACTGTTTCGAGATCATCTCCCAGATGAGGTGATTAAAGAAGCGATCGCTAATACCTTAGAAGTGGCGGAAAAAGTGGAACCCTATACCGGAATTTTAGGGGAACCTCGTATTCCTGATTATCCGATACCTCCGAATCATACGGCTGATACTTATTTAGAAGAAATCGCCTGGGAAGGCTTGAAAAAACGATTAAATGCTCAAGGGCGATCGGAAATCAAGCCCGTCTATCGAGAAAGGCTCGAATATGAATTAAAAATGATGCAAAAAATGGGTTTTGCTACCTATTTTTTAGTAGTTTGGGATTACATAAAACACGCTAGAGATAATCATATCCCTGTCGGTCCTGGTAGGGGTTCGGCGGCGGGTTCCTTGGTCGCTTACGCCTTACAAATTACTAATATTGATCCGGTTCATCACGGGTTACTATTTGAGCGTTTTCTGAACCCAGAACGAAAATCTATGCCGGATATTGATACAGATTTCTGCATAGACCGCCGTGATGAAATGATTAAATATGTTACCTCCAAATATGGGGAAGAGAAAGTTGCTCAAATTATCACCTTTAACCGCATGACTTCTAAGGCGGTACTCAAAGATGTTGCTAGGGTGTTAGGAATACCCTATAGCAAATCGGATCAAATGGCAAAAATGATTCCGGTATCTCGTGGTAAACCGACTAAATTAAAGGTGATGATTTCTGACCAAAGTCCATCCCCGGAATTTAAACAAGCATACGATAATGACTTTGTACCCATTAAAAATGATGCTGGTGAGGAAGTGGGAACTATTGCTGTGCGCCAGTGGGTTGACATGGCAATTCGTATTGAAGGGACTAACAAAACCTTTGGAGTTCACGCAGCGGGGGTGGTGATTTCTAAACAGCCTTTAGATGAAATTGTCCCTCTTCAACGGAATAATGATGGGTCGGTCATTACTCAATATTTTATGGAAGATATAGAAGCCCTGGGTCTGTTAAAAATGGACTTTTTGGGCTTAAAAAACTTGACGATTATTCAAAGAACTTTAAACTATATTTCCCAAAATCATCACCTAGATATTGACCCCTATAATTTAGCCGCTGACGAACGTAAAGCCATGGATATTCTGGCTAAAGGTGCGGTGAAAAAAATGCCGGAGGATGTGGCGAAAACCTATAAGATTTTGGAAAGAGGAGATTTGGAAGGTTTATTTCAACTAGAATCTTCGGGAATGCGTCAGATTGTGAAGGACTTAAAGCCTTCCAGTATTGAGGATATTTCTTCTATTTTGGCATTGTATAGACCCGGACCTTTAGACGCTGGTTTAATTCCTCAGTTTATTAATCGTAAGCATAAACGAGAACCAATTCGCTATGAGCATAAACTTTTGGAACCTATTTTGAATGAGACCTATGGAATTTTGGTCTATCAAGAACAAATTATGAAAATGGCTCAAGATTTGGCGGGGTATTCTTTGGGTCAGGCGGACTTGCTGCGACGTGCTATGGGGAAAAAGAAAGCATCGGAAATGCAGAAGCATCGGGAAACTTTTATTGATGGTGCGACGCGCAATGGAGTCCCCCAAAATATCGCAGAACATCTGTTCGACCAAATGGTTAAGTTCGCTGAATATTGTTTTAACAAATCCCATTCTACCGCCTACGGTTACATTACTTATCAGACGGCTTACTTAAAGGCTAATTATCCGACAGAGTATATGGCGGCTTTGCTGACGGAGAATAGTGGCAATACTGACAAGGTTAGGGCTTATATTGAATCCTGTAAGCATTTGGGTATTGATGTAGTTCCACCTGATATTAATCGCTCTAATGTGGATTTTACGCCTATAGAAAATAGGATTGTATTTGGGTTGTCGGCGATTAAAAATGTGGGAGATGGCGCGATTGAACATTTGCTATCTGTACGAGAGGAAGGGGGACCTTTTCGCAGTTTAGCGGATTTGTGCGATCGCATTAATCTACAAATGGTTAATAGTCGCGCTTTGGAATCTTTAATTAAATCGGGTGCTTTTGATAGTCTCCATGCTAACCGCAAGCAATCAATTGAATATTTGAATATAGTTATTCCTTGGGCGCAAGATAGGGCGAAAAATCGAGAAATTGGTCAAACGAATTTGTTTGATTTGGTCAATTATGCAACTACTGAGAGTAATTCACCTTCGGGAGAACCTGCTTTTCCGAAAGGTGATGATTATGCGCCTAAAGATAAGTTGCAATTTGAGAAGGAATTACTAGGCTTTTATGTTTCGGATCACCCTCTCAAGTCTTTGTTAGACTCAGGGATACTCCCGGATAATGTGACTTTGGATAAACTGCCAGAACAAAAGTCAAAAGCTGCTGTTAAGGTGGCGGTGATTTTAATTAATATTAAGCCCCATTTGACTAAAAAAGGCGATCGCATGGCGTTTCTACTACTAGAAGATTTGACCGGACAAATTGATGCTGTGGTGTTTCCTAGTAGTTATGAGGCGGTACAACAGGAGTTAAAAGAAAATGCGGTTGTTGTGGTTGAGGGTAAGGTGGAAAAACGGGATGATCAGACTCAAATTATTGTGGACGCTATCAAGTCTGCTGATGAGTTAATTAAACCGAATAATCAGCCAGGTTCCCCCTCGCAACTTCCGCCTAATTTGGCGGCTTCTTCAGTGATTCAACTCTGTTTAACTCCTGAAGAAATTTGCCAATTGGAAAGGTTACAAATTCTCAAAGGCATTTTGGAAGAATATCGAAGTAATCAAGGCTTGGGAAGGGTTCCTATTCAAGCCATTGTTGATGGTCAAGTTTCGCCTAAACCATTGGTACGCTTTGGCTCTCAATTCTGGGTAGAAAATCAAGAGGCGATCGTACAACAGTTAAAAACTTCTGGTTTTACCGTTGATATACTATCAATTGATAATGAATAACCCACCGGCAATTATTAATTATTAATTATTAATTATTAATTATTAATTATTAATTATTAATTATTAATTAATAATTAGATTGTTGATGATAATAGCCATGACCTGTCCTAATGCTAACCCGCCATCATTGGTGGGAACCTGTTTAGACCAATAGTGAATAATGCCTTCTGAAGTTAGTCGCTGGATAGTCTTTTCTAATAAATATCGGTTTTGAAAACATCCTCCAGTCAAGACAAGGGGAACCTCTGGAAACTTTTGAGATACCATAATGATTCCCTCTATTAAGGTATTGTGAAATTTAGCAGAGATCAGGCTGACAGGAACATGATTGTTAAAATCTTTAAGTACCTGCTTGACCATGGGTTCCCAATCTAAAATGATTTTACCTGAACTTTGGTGCAAATTAATTGGGTAATGCTCATCAGTAATTACATCGCCGATCGCAAATTCTAAGTCCATGGCGGCTTGTCCTTCAAAACTGATATTGTCGCGATGACCGACCAAAAAAGCGATCGCATCAAATAACCTCCCGACACTAGATGTTCTAGGTGTATTAACTTTCCGGTTCAGCATTTGCAAAATTAACTTTAACTGGGGGAAATTCCCTAAGCTAATTTTCTGCTTATTCAAATAATCCCATAACTGTTCCCCCCACAATTCATATAATAATCCTAAGCCTAATCGTCGGGGTTCTAAGACGGCTTTATCACCTCCAGGAAGTGGGAAATTTCGCCAATGTCCGACTCGCTGAAAGCCGATTTTATTAATTAGTAGAAACTCTCCCCCCCAGATGGTTTCATCTAATCCATAACCAGTCCCGTCCCAAGCTACTCCTAAGACGGGAAATGATAATTGATGTTCTGCCATAACCGCCAAAACATGAGCATAATGATGTTGTACTGGAATGACGGGAACTTGCCGTTTTTCTTGTTGCCAAATATCAGCAGCTAATTGATACGCAAACTGAGTGGAAATATAGTCTGGGTGTGCGTCACAAGCAATCACATCAGGCTTAAAATCATAGATATTACTGAGGCTGTTAATTGCTTCTTTAAATGCCTGAAACGCTTGTGGACTCTGCAAATTGCCAATATATTGACTGATAAAAACTTGTTTTTCTACGGCAATAGCAATGGTATTTTTTAAGTGTCCACCTACTGCCAAAATATATGGGTATTGACAATTAGAAATGCTCTGTGATAGAATAGAATCATGTGTTGTATGGTGGCTATCTCTGTCTAAAATTGTCACAGGTAGGGGTGCATAACCTCTAGCGCGGCGAATAACCATCTGTTCACCCAAAACACTCCGCACGACGGAATCATCTACTGGTCGGGCGATAGGGCGGTTGTGAACCAGAAAGATATCGGCAATTTTCCCCAAACGGTGGAGGGCTTCCGTCTGGTCAGTACAGATAGGCTCGTTGGAAAAATTACCGCTGGTGGCAACAATGGGAAAATCTAACTCAGCCATCAACAAATGATGGAGGGGGGTATAAGGTAACATAACCCCCAAATTAGGATTACCGGGAGCGACATTATCCGCCAAAGCGGATGCACCGGGCAGCCTTGATAATAGCACAATGGGGGCTTGAGGCGATCGCAACCATTGTTCCTCGGCGGCGGATATATCACAAACCTGGGCTATTTGCTGTATACTGCGATACATTACAGCAAAAGGTTTATGGGGTCGATGCTTACGGACTCGCAATTGTTCAACGGCGGCGGCATTAGTAGCATCTACAAGTAACTGGAAGCCTCCCAAACCCTTCATGGCGACAATTTGACCGCGACCCATGGCGGCGGCGGCTTGTAATAAGGCATGATGGCGGTTAGCCAAAACCTGTCCCTGATGATTCCATAATTCTAAAATGGGACCACAGACGGGACAAGCATTAGGTTGAGCATGAAAACGGCGATCGCCAGGGTGGTGATATTCGCGATCGCAATTAGGACACATTGGGAAGGCGGCCATAGTAGTATTCTCCCGGTCATAGGGGAGAGTTTTAATAATGCTGTAGCGCGGCCCGCAATTAGTACAATTGGTAAAGGGATAGCGGAAACGGCGGTTATGGGGGTCAAAAATATCTTGTAAGCATTGGGGACAAGTGGCAAGATCTGGCAAAACGATCGCTGATTTAGCGCCCTGAATAGTTGACTGAGAAGCTCTAATCTCAAAGTGAGAATAGCCAGCCAGAGGCAGCCAAACGGCTTCTAAACTGTGAATATGCGATATTGGTGGTTTTTCTATTTGCAGGCGCTGTTGGAAGCGCTCAAGACTCT
This sequence comes from Limnospira sp. PMC 1279.21, assembly GCF_032349615.1. NCBI lineage: Bacteria > Bacillati > Cyanobacteriota > Cyanophyceae > Oscillatoriales > Sirenicapillariaceae > Limnospira > Limnospira sp. PMC 1279.21. Next base: position 22,172 of record NZ_JARPLU010000069.1, read on the forward strand.
CTGAACAGCCTTCGACTTCAATAAAAACCCCCCCCACGGAATTATTTACCCAACCTTTGAGGTTCAGTTGGGTAGCGAGTCGATAGACAAAGGGCCGAAACCCGACACCTTGAACAGCACCGCGAATAGTTAAACTGAGGCGAGACAGATTTTGATCAGAAGTAGACAACATAGGAGATCGGAGAAACACTAAACTCAAACTCTCGAAAATTTATCTGATTGGTTAAAATAAGTCCGAATTGATGAGTTAACAGAAGAAACAGAGATTAATGATACAATTACCAGAGTACGCGATGACTGGTGTTCACGGAAAAAGCCGTCAAATCAAACGACTGACCAGCAGCTTGTTTTTAGCACTTGCTGCTGTGTTGCTGATTGTAACTAAGCCAGCGGTAGCCTTTCAAGTTCAAGTTAGCCCTACCTCCCCTCAGTTGGGAGATACTATTTCGGTGGTGATAAGTGGGGTCAATAGCCAGGAGTCACAACCAACAGTGACAATGGGAGGGAAAAACTATCCTCTGTTTGCGCTGGGTGGCGATCGCTATCGCGCTTTAATTCCGACGACTCCCCTAGACCAACCGGGTGCGAAATCAATTCAGATTAGCAATGGTAGCCAACAGAGTAATGTGAGCGTGCAATTGCGCGATCGCCGTTTTCCCACCCAGTCAATTTGGCTTCCACCAGATAGCGCTGGGCGGCGAGGTACAGACCATGAGTTTGACCGGGTTGATGAATTTAAACGAATTGTTACTCCCAAAAGACATTGGAATGGGCCGTTTTTGCGTCCAAGTTCCGGTGAGGTGACAACAATTTATGGGGTCCGAAGATACTATAACGGGAAGTTCGCCGAAAACTATTATCATCGAGGGGTTGATTATGCCGCTCCGACCGGTTCTCCGGTGATAGCACCAGCAGCGGGTCGGGTGGCTTTGGTGGGGCGTGAGTCCCAAGGATTTGAAATCCACGGTGACACTATTGGTATTGATCACGGTCAGGGAGTTACCAGTATTTTCCTTCACTTGAGTCGAATTGATGTACAGGAAGGACAAATGGTGACAGCAGGCCAGACCATTGGGGCGATCGGATCAACGGGGGCCTCTACGGGACCACACCTTCATTGGGGTCTTTATGTTCACGGCCAATGTGTAGATCCAGTCCCTTGGCGGTTTGACGGTATAGAATAAATGATTCTCTTGATGGTGATTAGAAAATTTAGTTTTGTGGAGTTTGAGTTAATCAGTGGTTGATTGGTGTAGAACTAATTTTATTCTCTGGGCGAATCACGCAACGGAGATTCGGGAATGAACCAAAAGTTCTCACAGGCCTAGTCAAAGCGCCCCTATAGGTGGCTCGAAGGCTTTACTTTTTTTCGATGTCCATTTTGCCCCTCGCCGATGAAACCACTTTGCTACCGAACATTTCTGCATTATGCAAGTCTGCCCTCACGGGATGTTAAGCCCCTAAATAGACGGGGCTATCAAGCTACTGCGTAAAGATTGTCGGTTTCTATCCTACAATTCGTGGCGTATAGTTAATTAATTTGTAAAGCCGTCCTAGAAGGACGGGGTTTTAGACCCAGGAGTTTCGATGAGTATTGAAAAAATTGTTGATCAGGCTTTACAGGATGGTTATTTGACACCATCTATGGAAGCAGAGGTAGGGCGGATATGTAATACAGCTTCAGAATTATCCATCGAGGAGTATATGGCTCTCGATCGCCTCATGGGTGCTTTGTTGACGGGGGAAGTGGTTGTTTTACCCCGCAAGCAGTTTATTAATGTGATGGAAGAGTTAGTTCTCAGTGAGGCGATCGCTCAAGTGGCCCAAATTGATGAAGTAAGCGAGCAGTCTTTGGATGTGGGGGATATTGCCGCCTATGCTCTCAACCGCTTACCCCCACTGTATGCTACTACAGAGGAGGGGGCGCAATATCAGAGGTCTCGCGCTAAGGAGGAACTACAAGCCCTCATTTCTAGCCAAGTGAAAGAGGCTATTGCACGAAACTTAGACCGCGCCGCCCAAAATCAAAAAGTGTTAGGCCAGATATCCGATAGTTCTCTATTGGGACAAATGAGCGGTTTACTGAAAGCCTACGCGGAAGACTACGAACCGGATCACGAAACTAATACCCCAAACTAATTTAAGGCGATCGCTCAGTTGGTGCTAACTAATGCACCTATTGCGATCGCCACCGATAACCACTGGCTTAGGAATCAGACACCTGATCATCTTTGCTAGGGTTCTTGCTACCAGAGGTGGCAGTTTGGCTTTGGGCGGCCCTTTGTTCCCGCTTCTTGCGTTCAGCTTGGGTCATCTCCTCTACCATTAACCGCGCCTGAGCGACCTTTTCTAGGTTGGTGCGGTACAGGTCTAAATCCTTCTCCAGCTTGTCTTTAGGTAGCCTTAAAGCCTCACTAAAATCAATAATGATGTTTTTTAACCCTTCCGAGTCCTGAGCCGCTGTGACATCGCTTTTTTCTAGGAGAGTATATAAACCAATGGCAAATAGCCGAGAGTATTTGAATTTAGGGTTATTGGCGATCGCATGAAAACAGGACTGCAAAGGGTCATCCCCGGAACTTTCCTGAGCTATCTTAGCCCTTTCGGTCAAATCTTTCACAGAAAGGGTCGCCGCTTGTGCCTCTAAAGCCGTAGCATCAGCCCGATATTGATTAGGGTCGCTTTCTTGGGCCATAATCAAAGCCGCCCAAATCGACAATTTATCGGCTTCGGGGATGTATCCTTGCATAAAGCGATCGAAGGCCGTGACCACACCCAGGGCATAAATGGGGTCATATTTAAAATCGACATTGACGGACAACAGGTGCATTTCCACCATTAACTCCTCAACCACGCGACGATAGATAGAGTTAATCGGCCGAGTATGGATGTTGTAAAAAGCTCGCTTGGTATCTGAAACAGTGCGGATATTGTTCACGGTTAAAATTTCTAAAAGCCCCGCGTCTATGTGACCGGGAGGGACTTAAACTAATTGTCCCCTGAGACGGTAAATTTGCCAAGACTGTCAATAGTAGTTAGAGCAATCAGCGATGATTAGCACCAACAACCGGGACTTCGTAGATGAACCCCCGGCCATTCTTGCCTAACATGAAGCTCACCCCACCTGCCCAAGGCAGGTGGGGGTGTCGGTGCTAACCTGGAAG
>NZ_JARPLU010000007.1:0-54182 GCF_032349615.1 Limnospira sp. PMC 1279.21
CAGCTACCTGAAAGGGGGGCACGAAGCCCCTGTGCTTCAGCCGGGGGTGCTGACCCTTAACTCAGTTTACTCCTGATGTAAACATCCAGCCACTTGCCTTGGGGGGCGATGATGTTTTTCTTAAAAAGAGTTTAACATGGAGTGAAAATATAGTTAAGATTTGTTGATGTGCCAGTTAAGTTTATAAATCCAACTAATTACTGATGCCAACTCCTTCATCGACTTTATCGCGTCCACAAAATCTGTCATCCTTGCCGTTGTCTTCAGCTTCCGGTAAAATCGACAAGATGCCGTCTATATATAGTGTTGATCAGCAAGTGAAGTTTTTGCATCTTCAGGCTGAGGTGGACACTCTGCTGCTAGAATTACAAACTCTCAAGCAAATGCGATCGCTTGGTCCCACCGACCCGAAAAATTAGGCCCAATCCCGCCAGGGGGCCAATAATCAGCAATCAGAAATTAGCGATCGCGATCGCAGACGGTGTGCTATAAATGATCAGACTACACTTAACCGTCTGAGGGGTTGATTCAACTATTTGGAATCAGCCAGTCTTGGTTGAGGATTGCTCTCAATCTCAGGGTCAGGTAACTCCATCAAAAAAAACCGCTTAGGCGGGTTAATTGGCTGAGATACCATTACTGTAGGTTGGGAAAGTTGTCGGCTACCTTAGCAGTTAAAAAAGCACATTCATTCAGAAGCCAGGCACCAGTAATGGTGGCTTGGTTTTCCCTTAAAATTCATCTATGACCCTATCAATTGTAAAGTCTGAAGATTCATCGTCACGCCCCTCCGCAGTTCCCTCGGATTTGCGCTTGAGAGATATTATTAACACCCTTCCTAGTGATGTGTTTGTCCAGGACCGATACAAAGCTTGGATGACAGTAATCATTAACGTTTTCATGGTGGGTTTAGGATGGCTAGGAATAGCGATCGCTCCCTGGTTTCTCCTTCCGGTGTTGTGGGTATTTACAGGGACCGCCCTCACCGGATTTTTTGTGATCGGACATGACTGCGGACACCGCTCATTTTCTCGGAATGTTTGGGTAAATGATTGGGTAGGTCATATCCTGTTTCTGCCGATTATATATCCCTTTCACAGTTGGCGTATTGGTCACAACCAACACCATAAATACACTAACAGAATGGAGTTAGATAATGCTTGGCAACCCTGGCGTAAAGAAGAATACCAAAACGCTGGTAAATTCATGCAGGTGACTTATGACCTTTTCCGAGGTCGCGCCTGGTGGATTGGTTCCATTCTACACTGGGCAAGCATTCACTTTGACTGGACAAAATTTGAAGGTAAGCAGCGCCAACAGGTTAAGTTTTCCTCTCTGTTGGTCATCGGCGCGGCGGCGATCGCATTTCCGACTATGATTTTAACCATCGGAGTTTGGGGATTTGTCAAGTTTTGGGTCATTCCTTGGTTAGTCTTCCACTTCTGGATGAGTACCTTTACCCTACTTCATCACACCATCGCCGACATTCCCTTTAGAGAACCCGAACAATGGCACGAAGCCGAATCCCAACTATCAGGGACTGTTCACTGCAATTATCCCCGCTGGGTTGAGTTTCTCTGTCACGATATCAACGTTCATATTCCCCACCACGTCACCACCGCAATTCCCTGGTATAACCTCCGTACAGCCTACGCCAGTTTACAGGAAAATTGGGGTGAATATCTCTATCCTGAGTGTGATTTTTCCTGGGGTTTAATGAAGCAAGTTGTTGACCACTGCCATTTGTATGATGAGAATAACAATTATCAGTCAATCTCTGACTACAAAAAGAGTTTAGCGGTCATTGATAATTAATAATTAATAATTAATAATTAATAATTATTAATTGTAGGTGCGGGTTCTGGTGTAAGTTTCTTGACCTCCGCCTGAGAAACCCGGTTTCTTTGAGAAACCGGGTTTCTTGACTTCTTGACCTCTGTAAATCATCAACTCCCCAGGAGGATATGAATAAACCCGCCCCACCCTTTCGGCTGAGAAACGAGAAACCGGGTTTTTTGACCTCCGCCTGAGAAACCCGGTTTCTTTGAGAAACCGGGTTTCTTGACTTCTTGACCTCTGTAAATCATCAACTCCCCAGGAGGATATGAATAAACCCGCCCCACCCTTTCGGCTGAGAAACGAGAAACCGGGTTTTTTGACCTCCGCCTGAGAAACCCGGTTTCTTTGAGAAACCGGGTTTCTTGACCTCCGCGATAATAATTAATTATTAATTATTAATTATTAATTATTAATTGTAGAGGTTGGTCGTGATTGACAGAAATATCGAATTATGTTATGGCTATAGGGAGATAGATGTATAACCTCATAGCAATACCAGCTAAAGACATTCACTTATGTCAAGCCCCACCGTCAGCCGGAACTGGAAACCGATAATCAAAGAATTTGCCGCCGTTGTAGGTAAGCGGGGGGTGATTCAGCGACGGGAAGAACTCCTAGTTTATGAATGTGATGGACTAACCAGTTATCGCCAACGTCCCGCTTTGGTGGTCCTTCCCCGCACTACAGAAGAAGTCGCAGCAGCAGTGAAAATATGCGATCGCCATAATATACCCTGGGTAGCGCGAGGGGCGGGAACTGGACTATCAGGAGGTGCATTACCTGTAACTGATTGCGTGATGATTGTCACCGCCTTAATGCGCCAAATTCTGAAAGTAGACCTGGAAAACCAGCAGGTCGTCGTACAACCTGGCGTGATTAATAACTGGGTAACTCAAACCGTCAGCGGTTCAGGATTTTACTACGCCCCCGACCCCTCCAGCCAGATTATCTGTTCCATTGGTGGTAATGTCGCTGAAAATTCCGGTGGTGTTCACTGCTTGAAATATGGAGTCACCACTAACCACGTCCTCGGCTTAAAAATCGTTACCCCTGACGGGTCTATCGTCGATATAGGCGGTTCAATTCCCGAAATGCCAGGATATGACCTGACGGGTTTATTTGTGGGGTCAGAAGGGACCCTAGGCGTGGCTACCGAAATCACCCTCAGAATTCTTAAAGCCCCCGAATCGATTTGTGTGCTGTTGGCAGACTTTGCTACCATTGAAGAAGCTGGGCAATCGGTATCTGATATTATCGGGGCGGGGATTATTCCTGGTGGTATGGAAATTATGGATAATCTCAGTATTAATGCCGTGGAAGATGTCGTTAATACCGGATTATATCCCCGAGATGCTGGGGCGATTTTATTGGTGGAATTAGATGGTTTGCAGGTGGAGGTAGACCGCAATAAACAGCGGGTGGCAGAGATTTGTAAACAAAATGGCGCGCGGAATATTACTACCGCCAATGAACCCGAAAAACGCTTGAAAATGTGGAAGGGTCGGAAGGCGGCATTTGCGGCGGCGGGTCATATTAGCCCCGATTATTATGTCCAAGATGGGGTGATTCCTCGGACTCAGATGGCTTATGTATTGAAAGAAATTGCCGCTTTGAGCGAAAAGTATGGCTATCGCATTGCCAATGTCTTTCATGCGGGAGATGGGAATTTACATCCTTTGATTCTCTATGATAATTCGGTGGAAGGTGCGTTAGAAACCGTCGAAGAAATTGGCGGCGAAATTTTGAAAATCTGTGTTGATGTGGGGGGGAGTTTGTCCGGGGAACACGGTATTGGGGAAGATAAAAAGTGTTATATGAATCAGATGTTTAATGAACAGGATTTGGAAACTATGCAATGGGTGCGATCGGTTTTTAATTCTAAGGGTTTGGCTAATCCTGGTAAAATGTTCCCTACACCTCGCACCTGTGGAGAATCCGCTAAAGTTCAGAATGTTAAGAAGTTTGATGGGGCTGAGGTTTTTTAAGACCTAACACAATTTGGTTACTGTGTCAAGGCAACTTAACAAATCTTAACTATCGGCAAGGGTGGGACTCAACCGACCCGGATAATCATCTTCCCACCTATAGCTAATCTGGGAGGTTGCGCGATCGCCTGATCTGACCTAGGATAAAATCAGAATGCCCAACCTAGATAATCTCAATTAATTGCCTTTACCATGACTCATTCTGCCCCTGATGCTGATATCTGGCCGCAACTTCTCCAACAACTCCTAGATCATCAGTCCCTTTCCACCGACCAAGCCTCAATGTTAATGGAAGGATGGCTCAGTGAGTCTATCCCCCCTGTCTTATCCGGGGCGATTTTAGTGGCTCTGCAAACCAAAGGAGTATCTGGGGAAGAATTGGCGGGAATGGCGAAAGTATTACAAGCGCAGTCCCAATCAGGAAATTTACCCACCCCCGGCGCAGATGGTTTGAAATCTAAATTTTCCCTAATCGATACCTGTGGAACCGGGGGAGATGGGGCATCGACGTTTAATATTTCTACTGCTGTGGCGTTTGTGTGCGCCGCCGCCGGGGTTCCGGTAGCTAAACATGGGAATCGTTCGGCTTCGAGTAAAGTTGGCTCTGCGGACGTATTAGAGGGGTTAGGAGTGAATTTAGGAGCGCCCCTAGAAAAGGTGAGGGCGGCGGTTGAACAGGTGGGGATTACTTTCCTATTTGCACCGGGTTGGCATCCGGCTATGAAGGCGGTAGCGCCGTTACGTCGAACTCTGAAGGTGCGGACGGTATTTAATCTTTTGGGACCTTTGGTTAATCCTCTGCGTCCGGTAGGGCAAGTTATTGGGGTGTTTGATCCGAGTGTTTTGGATGCGATCGCCCAAGCCCTAGGACATCTTAACATAGAAAGGGCTATTGTCCTCCATGGACGGGAGGGTTTAGACGAGGCGGGTTTAGCGGATGGTACGGATTTAGCTATTCTATCTGAGGGTAAGGTAATGCGATCGCTCCTGAACCCAGAAGATTTAGGCATCAACGCGGCCCCTATTAGCGCCCTGAAGGGGGGAGAACTTGCCGACAATATGGAAATTTTAACCCAGGTGCTACAAGGGAAAGGAACGACCCCCCAACAAGATGCTGTGGCGCTCAATAGTTCCCTAGCTTTACAGGTGGCTGGAGTAGTTCCACTCCAGGAACATCACCAAGGCTATAGCCTGGCGCTGGATATCCTCCAAAGTGGGGCGGCGTGGTCGAAATTACAGGAGTTGATCAAGTTCCTGAACTAGCTTTAAATAAGGCGATCGCTCCTAAATGGTAGGTTTAAATGGTGCGATCGCTCCTAAATGGTAGGTTTAAATGGTGCGATCGCTCCTAAATGGTAGGTTTAAATGGTGCGATCGCTCCTCAATGGTAGGTTTAAATGGTGCGATCGCTTTGGGCAGGTTATCACCGAGAATTATGAGGATCCGACAGGCGTTTATAGACCTCCGACAGTAACCATTCCGAAACGACATTTTGAAAAGCATTGTCATTCATATAACGAGCGAAAATATTTTCATTTTGATCTACACGCTCGACAAAAAGAGACTCCACAATTTTCTCAAACAGTAAACCAAATTTATTCACCGAATTGACTTGGGCTGCTTGTTGCAGTGCTTCCGTGTTGACAGCCGCTTCAACAATTTGGTCAAAGAATAGTTGGTCAGCTTGATTAAAGTCAGTACCAAAGCGGTTATTCAAAACATCAATTAACTGTGACAGCTTCACAGAATTTTCCCGCAAAATTCCTGTGCCAACTGCTGGGTAGCCATCTTGAGGAATTGTCTCTCCTTTTTTTAGTTGAATTGAGCCTTCACTGTCATCCAGACTTCTTCCGTATAAACCGTAAAATGAACCAAAGTTCTCCGTTTAAACTCAAAAATAATCTCGTGAGGATCGCGATCTTGGCGATATTGTTGTTTCCCCTGTTCTACCGTTTGTCCGGTTAGGGGATTTTTCAGTTCTATGGTGACAATGGGGATACCATTGAGACTGAGGGTAATATCGAGTTTATTTCGATTTCTCGTGCTATATTGAAGTTGACGGGTAATCCCAAGTTGATTGGCTTGGTAGCAGCGTTCTAAGTCAGAATTGAGGCTGTGGGCAGCTTTAAAATAGGCAATTCGCAGCGTGCGACCATAGCATTTAAAACCGTGACGCAGGGTGTGCAGTGAACCGTAGGTATCCATCCATTTACACAGGTCGGTAATGATTTGATTACCCGTGTTTTCTCCGTGTAACGCTTCTAATTTTGCCCATGCTTTCGGTTGGGTTTGACGGATAAAGTTAAGGGCAATATCTGGGAAAATGGCTAGATTTTTGTCAAATGGGGTTATGGGTTTGATATAACCGTATGTTAGAAAATAGTCTTCTATCACTTCCTCGAAGGCTAGTTCTTTTTTTGGATCAACAAAATTGCTAGAGTTCATAGGTGAATTGCCTTTTAGATATAGGGCAAGATTTTTTGAACTTAATTGATTAAAAGATAAACGGGTTATACCAGTTGTTTGGCAATTTGTTCAATCACGAAGCAAAACTGAGCAAATTTTCCCTCTGCATTCTTTTGGGAATATAAGCCATTAGCAATTTCCTTGATGTCTGATTCATCTAATTCAGTATCGGGAGGGAATATGGCTTCATCAATAGCTGCCCTTCTTAAATCTATCAATCGCTCATGATTTAACACTAATTTTTCAATCGTTATTTGTGCCGCCGTGTCTTGATGATTTGTAGCTTCGACTTTCCCAGAATTATCAAACTTGAATCTGTCTTCACAATCCGACTCTAACGGTGTTACAAAATTGTCCAGTTCATACCAATTGTCTTTAGCGTGCGCTCCAAAAGGACATTTCTTGCTATTCTTCTTGCTTTTTTTGCTAGGTTGATTAACTTCATCATCTTGAGACTTATAATTTCTACCGGGATAAGCCGTTACAAGATTCAAATAGTTGACATCTTCATAATTTTTCTCGTCCCGACATATAGAATAAGGCTTGAGGTGTTCAATGTGGGAAGTATCTGTATCAATCAAGATACCTGTATAACAACATAGAAAGCCTTGCTCTCCCAGTAGATGATCTTTTAAATCCCTTTTGACATCGCTTGGCACGTCATTATAGTAGTCGCAACCCAGGCGATTTCCTTCTTGATCATATTGATTGTTAAACCAGGAACGTAATTTTTCAGGTTCTTGTTCTTTTTTGATGTATTTCATCTATTTACCTAATCGGCTGATCCGATCAATGCGAGTTTGCAGGCGTACCAATTCGGGAAATTCTCCTAATTGGCGGAGACTATTTATTTTTTCAGTTGCTTCTGAAAAATTCTTGTCAGCAATCAATGATTCAACGTCCTCTAATTTTTTCTGGGTGTCCATATCACGCTCAGGAGTTTCCATAAGAAAGCGTAAAATCCAATTACTATCCATACCCAAGGATTGGTCGGGAATATAGGGTTGTTTATCTTGGTCTAAAATAATAATATTTTCTGGTTTGACTTCTCCAATCATTTGCGGTGAATGAGTGGTGGCAATAAATTGGCAGTTGGGAAAGATTTCTGTCAGCTTATGGACAACCATGCGTTGCCACTGTGGATGTAAATGCAAGTCCAATTCGTCAATTAAGACAACGGCTTTTCCATCCTGTACAGGATTTTCGAGTTCGGGATTTGCCTGCAACAGCCGTTGTACTAGGTCAAGTATCAATGCTAAAATACCCCGTTCGCCGTCTGAAAGCTGATTAATATTTAGTGTTACCCCGTTTTTGTCAAGTAGCAAGGTTGGTTTTTTGTAGGTGTCCGAGGCTGGAACAGCACGAACATTATTACACCAATCTAAAAAGCAGGTGACGGCATCGTTTAAAGCATCAATGCGACCCTGGGTTAACTGAGGTTTTTCGTCTAAAAGTTCCTCTTGGACTAACCACCAATCTATAAATTCCCGAAGACGTAGCATTCTAGGAATGAGTGCGTCAACAAAAGCCGCAGATTGATTACCTAAACTTCGATTAGGATTTAAGTCTTGTTCTGTAACTATTGAGCGCCGGGTTGCACAATATACAACGAGGGGTTGATTTGGATCATCTTTTATAAGTCCTAAAATTTGGTAACCGTCAGGTTTAAGTTCCTGTTCATGGCGTTTTCCCCGGCTAACTTTACATCGAAAAGGGATTCCTGATATATCCACATTTATTTCAACCTTTAATTCAGTTTTGCCAATCATAATATCATCGATATTAAAATTAATCCGTCTCTCTTGACAATCTGTCAATTCAGGGAGGATTCTTGAGAAGGCAATCCGCAAGGCATCCAAGACACTAGATTTGCCGACTCCATTAATACCAACAATCAAGTTCATTCCTGGCTGAAATTCAAATTCTGCCTGTTCAAAGCCCCGAAAATTAGTGATTTTAAGATGGTTGATTTGCATAAGTTACTCCTTGAGTTTAACTAATTTTAAGTTGTCCGGTGACTGCTGCTGTTATCAATGAGGTGCGACGTTCTTGCAACAAATCCATCGTTTTTTTTGTAGCTATGCTAAGATTATCTAATTTTTTAGTTTTTTCCATCAAGTATTTACCGATTTTGTATTGTTCTTCTAATGGAGGAACAGGCAATAAAATTTGGAAAAATTCTTCAGGGTAAAGGCGTAAACGAGATATCCAAACACCTTTTGAATAACGAATTGCTTCTTCAGCAAAAATAGGAATCCTTACTAAATAATCTAAATAAACTGGATGATATTCTCCCTGTGGGCGATAAACATGATAAGAAGGACTGACAATACCAGGTTGAAAAGATACTCCCATTGCACCCATCCACGCCCACAGAGTATTAATTATTAAATCACCTGATTGGCAGACCTTATACCCTTCCATACTTTCAGCCTTAAACATATTTACATCTTTTTCTGACCGAGGTGTGATACCTGTTATATGAGAAACTGTTAGTAATTCTTCTTGTCCTGTAGTTGAACGATCATCTATTTCTTTAAATAACCATTTAGCAAACTCTACTTTCCAATGTTTAGGAATTTCTCCTATCCACTCAACACCAGAATCACGCATCGGAACATCAGGATTTAACCCACGAGTGACAGCATGGGTGATGAGGGCGCGACGTTTTTCGTCTAATAATTCCAATAATCGTTTTTTGGCTTCAATGAGTTGGTCGATTTTAGCCGTTTCTTTATCGAGATAATGTGCGATCGCTTTTTGTTCAGGCATGGGTGGAAGTAGAACAGGAAAATTGCCAAAAGCATTCCATGTAAGATGTTGCATGGTCGAGCCATGAGCTTTGTGTTCTAACTCTTTAATAAACCAACTAGCTAACCATACGAAATATTCCTCAAATACTAACTTTGTATTAATTTCTACCTTAAAAATATGTTGATTCAGCCAAGCATCTTCGCCCAACCATTTATAGACTCCTAGGGAAGCAGACCAAGAAATCAAAATATCTCCTTTATGAACTAAATATGCTTCTGAAATTTCTCCTTCATAGCGATTAAAATCAGCATTAGGATTAGATAAATTTTGAATTCTTAAAATAGGTTTTCCTTGAAAACTCCAATTATCAGGCTTAAAGGGATAACCATTAATATAATTACCTAAATATTTTACATAGCTCTTTTTCCATCCTAATGGCATAGAGCTGAGATCATGATAGTTAGTTGCAGTTTTAATAAAATTCATTTTTATACAGTAACCTCTCTCAACAACTTAATAATCTCCTGTTCCATCTGTTTAATGTCTGCATCGATTTCGGCTAATGGACGAGGCGGCGTGTACTTGTAAAAATAGCGATTGAAATTAATTTCATAAGCACTTTTAATTTTAGTGCCATCTGCCCAAGCATCAGAAACATGGGGTTCAACTTCCTCCAGAAAATAACGGGTGACTTCATCTTCTAGATTAACATTTTCAAAATCCCGCAGCTTTGAGTCTGGCTCATACATCAGTTCAATTTTTTTACCAGCCACTGGGAACCAACCCCAAACCCGGGCATAAGGTTCATCCTTAGCCTTCCGTTCTTTTAAAATCACGGGTTCTGCCTCCGGTTCTCGTTCGGTAAAAACATCTCGAAATAGCTTTTTTTCCGCCTTTTTCCAACGACTACCCCGCTGTTTTAATAAATCCTTCATTAACCGATCAAACTCATTCCAATCAGGACGAGGTTCGCGCCCTAATTGTTGCTCGATCGCCTGAACATCTTCTAATAAATGGGGAACCGCATCGAGAAAACGAAGTTTCCGGTCTATATCCATTTGATACAGTAAACGCAGGGGGCGTTCAATGGGAACTCGGTTATAACCGAAATCCTCATTGGCAAAAATTTTGCTAGTTTCTGTCTCTATAAAATTCCCATATTCCTGCACCACAATGGCGATATCTTCCTCACCCATATAACGGCGTTTATCCCCTAAACTCCGTCGCATCGGTTGCCAGCGGTGACGTGCATCAATCAGTTGAATTTTGCCTTGACGGTGTTTCTGCTTTCGGTTGGTGACAATCCAAAGATAAGTTCCAATACCCGTATTATAAAACATCTGTTCGGGTAAAGCGACGATCGCCTCTAACCAATCGCTTTCAATAATCCATTTGCGGATTTCACTTTCACCGCTTCCCGCACCCCCGGTAAATAAAGGAGAACCATTAAAGACGATCGCCAGACGAGAACCCTTTTTATCACTGTCTGGTTGATAGGGTTCAAATTTGCTAATCTGATGCTGTAAAAACAACAGGGAACCGTCATTAACCCTGGGCAAACCGGCCCCAAAACGTCCCGCAAAACCTAACTTTTCATGCTCTCGTTTTACCTCCTTTTGCTGTTTCTTCCAATACACACGAAAGGGAGGATTTGCCAAAAAATAATCAAAGGTTTCGCCGGAGTATTGATCGTCAGTTAGGGAGTCTCCAAACTGAATCGCGCTTTGTTCGTTGTCTTTGATCAATAAATCAGAAGCGGCGATCGCATAGGCCCGAGGATTAAAATCCTGCCCAAAAACCCAGAGTTGTGCTTCTTTGTTATTTTCTCGTAGATAGTTTTGCCCTTCCGATAACATCCCCCCCGTACCACAAGCCGGGTCGAGCAATCTACAAATAACGGGTTTTGTCAAAATATCATCATCCGGGTCAAATAAAATATCAACCATTAAGCGGATGACTTCTCGGGGCGTAAAGTGATCGCCTGCGGTTTCATTGGCGAGTTCATTAAAACGGCGGATTAAATCTTCAAAAATCGACCCCATTGCAATGTTATCCACCTGGTTCGGGTGTAAATTAACATCACAAAACTTGGAGACGACTAAATAAAGGATATTCGCCTCATTCATTTTTTCAATTTCGGCGGTGAACTCGAAGCGTTCAAAAATCTCCCGGATATTTTGGGAAAAACTATTGATATAGCTCACCAAATGTTGATCAAGGTTATTAGGATCGCCCTTGAGCTTTTCAAAGGTAAATTCAGAACGATTGTGAAAGCGTTGCCCTGCTGCTGTATCAAGCATGGAGTCAAGGGCTTTATCTTGGAGTCGATCCTTATATTGCTGATATTTATCTAAAACATTCTGTTTGGTGGGTGCAAGTACACAGTCAAAACGACGCAAAACTGTCATGGGTAACATGACCCGCTCATATTGTGGCGGTCGATAGGGTCCCCGCAACAGATCGGCAATTTGCCAAATGAAGTTAGAAAGTTGGTGATGATCTACGGTTGTGTTTTTGGGCTGGATCATCACTGTCTCCTCTGCGATCTTATGAATAACTCAATCTCTAATCTTTAAATAAAATTCAAACTCTAAACCTTAAAATTGTATAAAGGACATTTTATAAAACCCAGAGGGCGATTAACTCGGGCAGCGGGCCACCCATTGAGTCCGCCAGACTGAGAGCGATCGCCTTGAGTTTTTAGATATGATGATGGCAGATCACATAATCTGAAAAGCAATAGGGGATATCCTGAACTAGGTTAAATAGTAGCTTTAAATGGTGCGATCGCTCCAATTTACCGACTAACAGTTTATCATCGCATCCCTCTCCCCCCCTGAGATTCGGATTTAGGGAGAGGGTAATGTTTTAAGTCACTTCCCGGCTGTATCTACCACAGCAAATTATTATTATTAGAAAGCGATTCAACCTCCCGTTGAAGTTCATCAACAGATTGCTGAAGAAAATCAAAATTTTCTAGAGATATACCTCCTCCAGGCAGACTTTTAGAAGCCACTTCTTTTAAGCCATTCATACAGCGATTGATATCCACGACAAATTCACCACGAGTAGCCACACGACGGGGTCTAAAGGTGCCGTCCTGAAAGGCTCCCATGCAGCCATATTGACTCACGAATTGAATAGCTTTATAAGCTGGGTCATTAGGGCTAATCTCAAAGGATTGTTGATAGTCTACTCCTCTCAAAGTATCAGCATTTGGATAAGTAACCGCACTGGCAAATTCTGAGGGGTTGGCGGGAGGAAAACGCAGGTCATTTTTTAATCTATATTGTCCTTTCTGTTCCTGTGCATCGATAAAATCATTGATTTTAATTCCCAAACGTACATCAAAACATTGAGGGCGCTGATTATCCTTGCCTTCTCCATGCACGCCGATCACTTCTCCGCGATCATTGAAGACAGGACCACCACTCATACCCCTGGCTGTCTCAGCCGTATAACATAAATTATAATTGCCATTCGGATCAGCAGGGTCAAGAATTTGTTGAAGTTCTCCAGCTCTCAAAACACGGGTTCGATCTTGGGATGGGTTGCTTGGTAAAGGCCAACCTGAAACAAACACAGGTGTTCCAACTGTAGTTGTGTTGGCATCTCCAACCACTGCAACGGGATAATTGTTATTGCTTTGAAAACTGATTAAAGCTAAATCATAACCATCCACCGTTTTTTTCTGATGATTATATTTCCCAAAGTGGGTTACTGTATCCTTTGTGGTATCCTGTTGACCCAAATCAAGATAGGGGGGCAGCATATTTTCAACTTGATGTAAATCGCCATCGTGAGTCCGAATAGAATAATTATTACGATTTCGCACAACATGTTCATTGGTCAAAACATAGTAAGTTGCATTTCTGCGGGCTACAATTACGCCGGAACCAGCATCCCTGAACTCTGCACCCTCTGCAGCACTTTGTTCCAATTTTTGACGATTTTCGATTTGCCCACCCACAAAAACTGTGACCGCCCTAGCAATGGAGTTAATGTCATTTTCGGAATAATTAGCTGCTAGGATTATCGGTTCTCTCTGGTTTTCCCAGATGGGGGAAGGGGTACTGGCATCGCTGCGAATGGTACTGATAGCAAGACAAATACAGAGGCTGGCGATCGCAGCTATTACCATGGTTGGCAAATTTTTTAGATTCAGTTTAAACATGATGTTTTCCGTAATGTTTAAATCAGTTTATCCCCAGCAAATATTAAAAAACGTCTGGCTAATTAACTGGGGTAGAGCTTCGCCGTTGATTGACTTGTTGTTGTAAGGCATCAATCCTATTTTGCAAAGCAGCCACTTGGGATTTAGTTATCCCATGCGTTCCGCTGGTTGTTAGATTTTGCTCCAATGAATTCATGCAGGAACTCAGATAGACTGCTAGTTCAAAGCGAGTTAAGGCTCTATTGCCTCTAAAGGTTCCATCCGGGAAGGTGCTAAAGCAATCATAACGCTCAATTAGAGATTGTAAGGATTGAAAGAAGAAATCCGTAGGTTGAACATCAACAGGCAAATTTTGAGCCTGGGCTGGGGGGTTTGATGGTACAATTAGCAGCCCAAATACCGCTAGTACAACTACAAAAATTGCACCAAAGACAGCTAGTTTAAACTTGGATAATTGCGATCGCAGCATAATAGACAAGCCAAATAAGAACAGCAAAAAATCTGGATCAGCTCACATGGGAGCAAGATTCGGTTAAGGACTTCCCTGCTGTAATTCTCGTATAGACTCTTGGAGAGCTCTAACAGATTGTGCAAGTCGGTCTAAATCCTCTGGTGTGGCTAAATCGGACTGTGTACTATCTAGCTCTGATGTTTCTAATACCCTTTTGATAAAGCCTTCAAACCATTGAGCTACTTCACCTCGTCTGATTGCTCGATTACCACGAAATGTCAAATCAGGATAAGCGATCGGCATTCCTCGATCCGCTAAAGATTGAATCGCCATAAATGCCGAATCCGTGGGCTGAACATCCGATAATTGACTCACCGATGTAACATAAATTTGATCAGTGGTATGAAATTGAGTGTCCGGCTCGACCTCAGACTGTAGAGCTGAGATTGGGGCTATTGTGGCGAGAATAATTACCAACAAACTGGTCAGAACCGCTAAAAGTCCCAACCTAATATTCCAGTTGTTTTTAACCATAATTCCTGGGATGATGAATGGCTAACAGAAACTTAAATTTTCTCTGGTCATTGATTCTGAGGCATGGGTGTCGCAGGTAAAGAGGGCTGAGTCGGATCGGTGGAAAAGGGGCGACCAGTCGGCCTAGGTTCCAAGGGTCTCTGAAAGGCAGAAATTGGCACAGCCCAGCTCAAGGGCGACATATACTCATAGAGTTCCAGTGAGGGCAAAGTTCCATCGGTGAAACGAAATGTCTCAATTCCATGAATCGTGACCCTCCCACGTCCGTGAATCCCAATCAGTTCACCATCAGCATTCAAGACCGGCCCACCACTCATGCCTTCACTGGTGGCATTAGTATAGGCAAGCTGATAGCCACGTTGCAAGGTCGGACCCGATAACCGCATGGATAGATTTCCAGTTGTGAATTGAAAAGCTCTTAGTCCCCAATCATGGGTAATATGCAGACCACCATCATCTCGGGGTTGATAGTTGGGGAATCCTGCCACATAAATTGGTTTTCCAATCGAAATCTCTTCAGAATTCCCCAAAACTGCAACTTGATAATGGTTTGAGCTTGTAAACTCCACCACCGCCAAATCTAAGCCCTGCAAACCCGACATTGGCCGACGTCGCCCCAAATGGGTTTTACCATCGGGAGTCAAGATTTGATAGGTCTGATCTTGACTCCCGCTAACAACAACATGGTCGCAGGTGAGAACTTTATAGGTTCCCCCTTGGCGGTCAATGATTACCCCAGACCCACCTCCCTGATTTTTCAAAATTCTGACCGTCACCTGTTTGGCTACCTGGAGGACAGAACTTTCGACAGATGGTGATGCGGGGCGTAAAGGATTTTGAACCATAGACTCAGCTATCTGGTGGTCAAAGGCTCTCAACCCGGAAGTGTTTGCTAGGACCAGTCCTGCTGCAAGCAAGAACCCGACCCAAAATTGCCAAGATTGACGGTTAGATTTAGGCATCACAATCTTAAAAAATTAAGGGGATTTGGAGTTGATAAATTGACTAAAAAACTACGGGCGGATCATTGGGAGGACGCACAGGATCGGGAGTGGTTCCAGGGTTACTATGACCCCCACCTTGCCTTCTGGCTTCCTCTAACTCCCGCTCAACCAGTTCACCAAATCTGACAGTGGTTCGACGCACGCTTTCTTGACCCGGTGTTCCTTCGCCCATAGGATTAGCCCCCATCTTGAGAAAGTTACCCAGAAACTCACCCGCACTGCGACCAGGAGAAATAGTTACTAAGAGGTTATTCGGGTTGCAAATGGAACTGCTATTATTTACCCAACAGACGACATCATAGCCATTAACGTTTCCAGTCGTTAACAACAAATCTCTCAAAAGCCCTCCATTCTGAGCCACAGCACTGGTTAAACGTTGACTGACTATCTCACAGCGATTTTGGGGTGTATAGCCACCTGCTATAAAGGCTTGACTATTCCAGGTGATCAGAGGTTTACTTTCGTGTCCGGTACTAGCTACAGCAATGGTGGCATAACCGTTTCCGACTGGAATACATCGAAAGGTGGTATTGGCAACAGCCGGTTGACTGGTGAGAGCCACGGCTGCTGAGACGGTTACACCAGCCATTGATAAGTTTAGCAATATTTTGGCTTTAGACATTATCGTTTACTCCACAACGCAACTTCCCAATCCGATGGGTTTTCCTTCAGAGTCGGGAATTAATTTTTAGGTAGAATGCAATAGTCTATAAGAATCACACCATGCAAAAAAGTTCGCCTGAATACATAATTGGATTTGGATAGAGTTCCAAATCTCTATACCTGACTACACCTCATATCCTAGCATGACATAGCTTGAATACAATAGTCCTGATCAGTAAATTTATAAAATGTTACAAACCTTCATAGTTCTTGATAAGATTATCACATTCATTAAGAATCGTTGAATCAGCTTGTATGAACAGAAATATATTTAATCACAATTTGTGTTAATGTCTTCAACTGGGTTGTGGAGGTTCCCCCCCCAGTTGATCATCCTTATAAAAATGTCTTTACAGCAGGGAAATCACTTACTTAAAACATTACCCGCACCATAAACCCTTCTTCCCCCCGGGATAGGGACGAGGGAAATTATATTGCATGATGACTGAAAGGGTTGTAAGTTTATAATCATCTGATGTAATCGCTCACATCGACATACTAAAAAATCATAAATTGTAGCTTGGGAAACCCAACCTCAGCCTACAGATAATCACCCCACAGATAATCTGAAAAGCAATAGGGGATGTGTTTAACTAGGTTGAAATGGTGCGATCGCTCAAATTCACCCACTCCCAACTACTCCCCGCCGCCTCCCACCTCAACAACTTAGGCGTATTTACAACTCACCACAGCCAAAGTCGTCACCCTCCCAGACCGCCAAAAAAGTCAGGCGGTATCAGAAGATGCTACCTGAAATCGATAAACAGACAGAACTATTGGGAAAGGTTGGCCATAATCCGGTAAGGGTGTGGGCTTTACAAAATTTTGGATATCATTTTATAAGTTTCTTATATTTTGCTGTTACTATGACACATAGACCCTGATATGCAGCCCAGTCTACCCATATAGAACTGGTACCTATAGTTTAGGGAACCAAAAGCTCTCAAGGGTTCATGCCCTTTCTGGGTGAGTAGGAGACCTAAATATCTAGTCCCTAGTGGGCTGGAAGTGGGGGCTGGGTTTTTCTTTCTGACAATCTCGGTCAGTAGCTGCGGCTATGATGGATAACTCACCTAGACTGTTTTCGGATCTGTTTAACTTTTCTTCTCAGTTGCGATCGCTCAATACGAGCCATAACGCGGGTGACTAATTCCGGGCCAATAATTGGTTTAGTAATAAAATCATCTGCGCCAGCTTCAAAAACCCTTTGGATCATATCAGAACTTTGATGTCCAGTGACCACCAAAATTGGTAACTCTTCCCAAGCCGGGTCTTGTCGGACGACCTGACACAAATCCAAACCCGTATAGGTAGGCATTTGTACGTCTAAAATTAATAAATCCGGGAGAGTTTGGGTTAGGACTTGCCAAAATTGGTTAGGTTCTCTCAAGCAAATCAGATCAAATCCCCAGGGTTTGAGGATATTTCGCAAAACTTGCAAACAGATAGGATCATCTTCTACAATCAGAATCCGAGCATCTCGGCTGGGGGGTTTGGGGAGAACTTGGGCGATCGCTTCAAAAATGTATTGAGGCGTAACGGGTTTGTGCAAAAATCGTCTAGCCCCCAAACGCGCCGACATAATACGTTCCGACAGGTTATCCTCATAAGTAAAAATCAAAATAGGAATTTCCGGGAAACGTTGTCCGATGTTCTTGAGGAAATCAAATCCTGTCAAATCTTCCTCTGACAAATGGGGGTCTAATAAAATCGCATCAGGGAGAGTTTTGGTCAGCCACTGTCTAGCATTAGTCAAAGTGGAAACCGCTTCTATATTTAAGTTCCAAGCGCCAGCTTGACCTTGTAATTGTTCCGCTAAACTTCGATCAGCATCAATCAGCAAAATTTGATTAGATGAAGCACAAATGTGGCAATATATCGGTTGAGGAGACTGGTTAATTTCATTACATAATTCCCGGATTTTGTCTTGAATTATACTGATATTTTTATGTATAAAACATAAGCCATCATCATTTCTCAAGCAGTTTTCGATATCACGGGCTAATTCCGAACCTCGTTGATAGCCAAAAGAACCCAAACTTCCTGCCAAATTATGAGCAATTTCCTGAGCCTTTTTTTGGGAAATTTCCGAGATAGAATCATCCGAATAATTAATTAAAAACAGGTTTTCTAAAAAACTTACCTCTTCGCCAAAAGAATTTTGATATTTAGCCAAAACTTCCTCAAGATTATGGGTGGATTTCGGCATTAAGGATGTTGAATTATCCAGATATTTCCCCGAATAATCTTCCGTTTCTGGGGGGGGATTTAAGCGATATCCCAAGCCATAGACAGTGGCGATAATATCTCCCATCATCCCCGCATCTTTCAGGGTTCGGCGCAGGTCTTTAATTAAATTAGTGACCGCATATTCGCTAGGTTCATTATCAAAAGACCAGAGTTGGTCGATAATATCCTGACGGCTAAAAATCCGCTGTGGATTTTTCAGAAATAGCAAAAGTAAATTATAGGCTTTGGGCTTAATATCAACGGGTTGGTTATCATAATAAACCTGTGCAGAAGTTTCATTTACCTGCAACTTTTCCCAGGTCAATTGTAATGCTGATTGTGGTAAACTTTGCCTTCTTAATAAAGCCCTAATTCTCGCCAAAAGCTGAGACGGACTGCAAGGTTTAGAAACAAAATCATCAGCGCCAGCATCTAATCCGGTAATGATATCCTCATTAAGATTGCGTACAGTTAAAAGCAAAATCGGTTTGAGAAAACCTTGCTCGCGCAATTGACGACAAATTGCTGGTCCATTGATTCCGGGAAGCATCCAGTCAAGGATAATTAAATCATAATTCCATTCTAAAGCGAGTTCCAATCCGGTATGACCATCAACCGCCAAGTCAACAATATAGTGATAGGCTTTTAACTCGTCAATCAGAGGAATAATTGCATTTCTATCATCCTCAACAATTAAAATTTTCATGAACATCTCCTACTGATGCTATCAGAAACTCTCTAACCCTGACTAACAAGATAGGAAACCGGATAGAAAACAGAAATAACTGTCTACTATTAAGTTTCTCAACTCCTGACAAGTTTTACACAACTCGACAGACAAAGTTAAAGGTTCCCCAAGCATTAACATCTAGTGCGAGATTATCAGTAGAAATCCCGGAACGTTCAACTCCTAGTTTACTAGCTTTTGCCAAATCTTCCAAGACAGCGCGGGAAACTTCCAAAGGATTAGATAGCAATTGCAGCCCATTTGGTGAACTTATGGAAGTTGGCTTTAAACCACGACTAATAGCTGGTAAAGTCTGAGTAAAAGGGAAATGACTAATAATTAGATAGGTTTCAATCAATCCAGCCGGACCCCGCACCAGTTCTCCTAGGGTTTCGGTGTTGCTAGTTCCGCCATTAACATTAGCTGGGGGGATACTCATGGTTTTACCAGCCTCTACCCGTAAAACCTGGGGTAAAATCATAGAACTGTCTTCAGTCTCAACTATGGGAGGTCTAGTAGCATCATAAACGTATGTTTGACCACGACTGTCGAACAAAAACATGATGAAATATAGGGGGAGTTCACCATTATTCTGCAATTGCATCTGAATGCGACTTTCCTTTGGTATAGTCGGTATACCAAAAGTTTCGGAACGGTGCGCTAACCCTGGGGTAGAATTACTATGATTCGAGGCATTTAGGATGAGTTGTTCGGTTCCCTGATGGGATAAATCAGGGGTTTCTCGTTTAGCGATCGCCCTTGACTGGGGAGTTAACATAGCCAGGGTAACTTTGGCTTTGAGTAAGTCGGAACGTTCATTTTCGGTCAGACGCAGCAACTTAGCGGCTAATCGAGTTTTCAATTGGGGAACTAATCGCTGTACGGCGACTTTTACGGCTTCTCCTCCTTCTCCGGCCGTATCAGGAAGCACCACTTGACCGGGGGAAAATAGACCATAATGCCCTTGGAATAATGAATTCAGGGGAGCAGTCGAATTTTGAGCAATAGTAGTATCCCGAACGCGACTCAGTAGATAATCCATGGGTTGGTCGTTGCTGGTGATAGAGACATCAGCAACACTAGACAAAGCACTGGTCGCATCGACCCTTTCAATGCGATCGAGTTTAGGGTCAAGACCAATTTTTAAGTCAATGTGGCGAGGTAAAACCCGAATAGTCTCTTTAATAAATTGGCCAGATTCAACGGCAGGTGACTTGATACCACCAACTTCTAATGTGAGTACCTCAGCGGTAGCGTGCAATGAGTTATATCCGCGAATTTGAAGTTTTGGCAGCACCTTAGATTCTGTACTCTCAGTGTTTGGTACAATGGCAAATAGGGAATTAACATCTCCCGATTCCAGTACACAGCCAGGTAAACCCGCTAGTAGCAATTCCGTACTTTTTCCATCCCCCGTCACGGTCGTAACAATTCCATCGACTGGGGGTGATTTTAGTGGTAGCTTAATCATGGGTGAAGGCGAGTCTTCAGTCATTCTCCCTTGACGCTGAAGCTGAGGTTGCTGGTTCGGTCCGGTGATACGTTCTACGGCTCCGGCTACACGACCTAGACTTTCTTTCAGGTCGGAGGTGGCTGTCGCATTCCAGAGAGTTTGAGTCAGGCTATAGGTAAATAATCCGGCCCTGAGTCCAGACCAATTGGTTTCTGTGGCTATTTGGGTGGGTGTGCTGGCTGCTAATACTATACCAGGCAATTCACCGCGACGACGCTGTTCTAGTTCTTTGGGGTCGATTTGGTGGCGCTGTAGTAATTCTTGTTGTCGGGTAATGGTGCGATCGCTAATTTGGCGAGAATTGGGACTGGCGGCTGTCCGGATTCTCAGGACTCCCTGTTGAGAATAACCAGGATAAACATAACTGGTATCCAGAATTGTGACTACTTGTTGAGTCCTCAGCGATCGCAGTAATAACCACAGGGTATCCTCCATAATATCGTTAATTGGTTCCCCCATGCGGTCTTGGGTAACATCAACCGGAATTAGGGAGTGCTTGATAGTCGGTTCATCGGGGTTTTGATTAGTATCAGCTACATGGCTGCCATAGCCGCTATAATGAAAGACTACCAAATCCCCTGGTTGCGCTTGGTTAATCAGATGTTCTATAAAGCTAGTTTCGATATTTTCCCTCGTCGCTTCCTTATCAGTCAAGGCGAGGATATCTGAGGGGTTAAACCCAAATCTACCGATTAATAGTTCCCGCTGTAATTCTACATCCGTGACACATCCCGATAACGGTTCTATATGACGTTGGGAGACTTTCGGATATTGATTGATACCCACTAGCAGAGCCAGTTTCCGATGGTTGGGTTGTGCGATCGCCTGCTGGTAGCGATCGCCTAGTTGCCACCAAGCCACCTCACTTAGTCCCAACCCTGCCAGTAGCATACCCGATCTGTTTAGAAATTGCCGTCGCTTTAATGCCATGATCTATTATTCCTAATCCATCTATACCCTGAAACTTAAATCCATCAAGGCTGACCAAATTCTCTAAATCTAGTCACGCGTTTTTGTTGTAATGGGATTAAATGCCGTAAATTAACTTTTATTCCCATCAACATTATTATCTAAAATAGGATATTTTTTTTCTGAAAATTAGACCCCTGATATTGCAAAACAAAATCTGCCACTAATTACCCTCCTGATAGTCCTTGTGTCTCACTCCTATAACTAGATAATATCGCACCCAACAAAGTGATAATTTCCCAGACACGGGGAGGTGAATGTTTTTTGTGTTCATAACCAGAGAGCTGAGAACCTGCGCCTGAGATAGTTGTACAATAGCCTGGGGGCTTTCCCGCCGATGAAATTCGGTTGAACCCGATCCCTACATTTTTATCCTAGCGCGTACTCTGCCATTGTCGAGAATTTTCTACTCCCCCCTCCCAGAGACGGGGATAGGGGGGTTTGGTGAAATTATGCTTCTGAGGGAACCCTCATGGCCTTAATTAGTTCCGCCGCCACTTCTGGACGAGAAAACTCTGGGGGTGGCATTTCCCCCCGTCGCAGCATTTCCCGAACCTTGGTTCCTGATAAGTGAATCCGTTGTTCTGGGTTACTGGGGCTAGTTTTACTGGTAGCCATACCCTTAGTCAATGTGCAATAGAAGGCGTGTTCAAACTTCATGGGAGTAATACCCAATTCTGCTGGTTCAAACTCATCAAAGATGTGCTGGGCATCATAGGTTCCATAATAGTCCCCCACTCCCGCATGATCACGCCCGACAATAAAGTGGGTACAGCCGTAATTTTTGCGGACCATAGCATGAAAAATCGCTTCCCTCGGTCCAGCATAACGCATAGCAGCCGGATTAATCGCTAAAATCACCCGATTTTGAGGATAGTAGCGTTCCATCAAGATTTCATAACAACGCATCCGCACATCAGCCGGAATATCATCAGACTTAGTAGCGCCAACCAGAGGATGGAGAAATAGACCATCAACAGTTTCTAGGGCGCATTTTTGAATATACTCGTGGGCGCGGTGAATAGGGTTGCGAGTCTGAAACCCGACGATGGTTTTCCATTCCCTTTCTCGGAAGAGTGAACGACTATCAGCGGGGTCAATTTGATAGTTGGGAAACAAAGGGTGCGCTTCTCGTTTGAGTAACCATACAGGACCGGCGAGATTGACCGGACCTTGCTCATAAACTACCTTTACTCCCGGATGTTTGTTATCATTAGTGCGATAGACGTGGATGGCTTCCTGTTCTTTATCATAGGTGTATTTTTGGGTGAGTTCCAGAACTCCTACAAATTTACCCTCTGGTGAGTCCAGACGAATTAGGCTGCCTTCGGACAAATGCGCCGCTTCCTCTTCGGTAACCGATAGGGTGATGGGAACAGACCAGGGTAGTCCGTTACTCAGTCGCATATTATGGACGACATTGGTATAGTCCTCCTGTTCCATAAACCCGGTCAGGGGACTGAAACCACCGATCGCAATTAGTTCTAAATCGGACTGCGATCGCTCGTCAAGTTGTACTCTGGGGAGAGTATCCGCTTTGTCTAGGAGTTCGGCCCGTTGTTCGGCACTAGCCATGCGATTAATTAGCTTTCCACCGTGGGGCGCGATAGCATCTTGATGATGAGCCAAGGTAACCTCTAATAGTTAACTACAGATTGAACTAAATCGATTCATTTTTATTCAATCTCCTATTTTACCCCTTGCTGTGAACTTAAATATGGGGGGCTGTACCTTATACGGCTCATGGTCCTCCCTGGGAACTTGATTGGGAACTTTGTGATCACCAATATCGACTATAAACTTTGTCAATCCTATTGACAAAATGGTAGTATATATGTATGGGTAAATGAACCAGGATTTTCGTTAGTCTGAAACCGTAATCATTTCCCATGGGGCTGTCAATTAATCTGAAAATTATGGAGAATTGAGCAATGAAAGGTATTTTGGTTCTGACAACGTTTCTACTAGCCGGAGGATTACAACTCCCGGCTAACTCTATGATTTCCTATGGTAATTCTACTCAACAAGCTACCAGAGGAGAAGCGGGATTGACGATCGCTAATCGGAATGCTAATCGGAATGCTAATCGGAATGCTAATCGGAATAATGATGATTGGCGGCGACAATTTGAGCGAGATTTTGAAGAATATAGCCGGCGGCGACATGAGCAGCTAGAATCGGAAATGCGAGATGAGATGAACAAGCCCCACAATCAGCGTTTGTCTCAAAGCCAAAAAGAACGGGTGATTAGAGAAGCTCACCAGGAATTAGAACGCACCCTCAGTCGTGAGAAACAGGAATGGGAAAAGCGCTATCGCGACAACTTTGAAAGAATGCGCGATCGCCAAGACCGCTATAATCGCGGTGACCGTCATAATCGCCATGACCGTTATAATCGCTATGACCGTTATAATCGCTAATACCTAGGTAATTGATGGATAATGAAACCCTCTAAATCTGGCTCTCCCGAACTCTGGGAGAGGGCTGGTCCGGGTAGTTGCTGATGTGGTAGCCTTGAAAAAATAGGTCGCCCCTACTGTGGGTGTAGGGCGGGTTGGGCAATCTTTTCTGTGGGAATTGAGGATTGACAGCAGAACCCGCCCCGACATCATGGTTAATGTGATGTTCAATTGTCCATGGTCTAGTATATACTGGGTGGGATGGTGGAAACTTGTAATTGATTGAGAATGGAACGTTCTAAAGTAGTTGCCTATATTACCGGAGCCATTTCGATTATTTTAGCGATCGCTTATTTGTTATTGGTGAGCATCCTAGACTTCCGTGGAGAAATGCTCCCCGCCCCCCAAAGCCAAGTCACCGGGGAGATATCAATAGCCTCCGTTTCGATTTCTGGTGAAGCAATGCACCCAGGGGGCGGAAGTCAAACCGGCTTCTATGGGTAGCCACAAGGCTGGCTGGGGCTTTTTTTGTCAGACCGAGACATTAGGGCGCGGACATTGGGCCTCAATGTAATTCTAAGCATATTCATCGCGCCTCTAGCCGCCGATTCCTTTTGACAGCCCCCTGGGGTGGTTTAGCTGCTGATTGGTTCCCTCTTTGGCGGCGGACTGTTAACCCGTTCAATTTTCTGTTAAGTTTTATAAAGTAGGTGTGAGTTAACCCGAAATTGGGACTTTTTCAGGGCCGAGAATGGATATACAGCAGTTAAAAGACCAGCAGATCTTGATTTTAAACCAGATTGATCAGGCGATCGCCCTATTTGACAGCAGCGATCGCCTAATCCTATTCAATCCCCAACTCGCCGCCATTTGGGGAATTTCTGTTGACCAACTCGCCGCCCAACCCTCCCTCGATGACATTTGTGCTGAAATCACCTCCAAAAAACTTTGGTTAAAGCCAGACTGGGAACACCTGAGACAAACCCTGCGCGACTGCGTGAGAGGCGAAATCTCATTTTGCATCCAACAACATAATCAAATCTATCTCGAAGTCCACAGCCAGACCACAGCATCAGGGGGACGTTTACTCACCTTTAGAGATATCACAGACCATCGCAACACCCAACTGAGCCTCAATACCGAAGTGCGACGACTAAGATTTCTGTTGGGACTAAACGAACGCCTCCAAGACTCCGATAACCTCGATAACATCGCCCAATTTGCGCTCAACTATCTAGTACACACCACCAATGCAGCCTTTGGGGATGTCAAAGTAATTTTAGGAGAGGGAGAGAATCGCATCACTGGGATGCTAGGAAACCAAATTTCCGGTCATTTTGTGGCCACCTATGGAGAACCCGCCGTCGCCGAAATGAAAGCCGCATTAAGCCAAGGAATCCCCTACGGCGAGGGTCTACTGTGGGATGTAGTTAGAACAGGTGAACCGAGATTTGTCAGAGACTACGCCAACCATCCCAAAGCCTTCTCCCCCTTTCGTCATCCCGGAATTGGTCAACTAGGAATTTTTCCCATTCCCGCTACCAACGGAGAAATCATCGGCGTGTTGACCCTCGAATCACGGGATCTCACCAAAATGCAGGAATATCCGCAATTAGATATGTTATTTGCCGCCTGTCGAACCCTGGGAACCGCCATAGAACGCGCCGAAGCCCAAGAACGCTTGCGTCAAAGCAACGAAAAATTAGAACGCGCCTCTCAACTGAAATCCGAATTTTTAGCCTCCATGTCTCACGAATTACGCACCCCCCTTAACAGCGTTTTAGGCTTTGCGGATTTACTCAAACGCCAAAACTCTGGAACTCTCAACTCTCGCCAGCTTAACCAAGTCCAATTTATCGAAAAAAGTGGTTGGCACTTGTTGCATTTGATCAACGACATTCTGGATCTATCCAAAATAGAATCTGGCAAAACCGAGTTAAACCTGGAGTCCGTTAACATCCACGAACTCTGTAGCGAGTGTCTGAAAATGGTTCAACCTCGGGCTGATAAAAAATGTCTAGCCCTGTCTTTAGAATCAGACTACCGCATCACCCAAGTTTTGTTAGATAAGCGACGGGTCAGACAAATTATGATTAATTTGCTCTCCAATGCCATTAAATTTACCCCAGAAGGTGGTAGAGTGCGACTAAGCGGACACCTAGCTTATGGCTCTCAGATAGAAGGAGATTATCGCCCTGACTGTTCTCCCATTAATGACAGTACCCCTTATTTATGTTTGGAAGTACAGGACTCTGGTATTGGCATTCCCCAGGACAGATGGCATTTATTATTTCAGCCTTTCCAACAGATAGATTCTTCCCTAACTCGTCGCCATGAAGGTACGGGATTGGGGTTGCTTCTAACTAAG
This sequence comes from Limnospira sp. PMC 1279.21, assembly GCF_032349615.1. Lineage (NCBI taxonomy): Bacteria > Bacillati > Cyanobacteriota > Cyanophyceae > Oscillatoriales > Sirenicapillariaceae > Limnospira > Limnospira sp. PMC 1279.21. The sequence goes on from NZ_JARPLU010000007.1 coordinate 26,076, forward strand.
CGTTTGGCAGAATTGCACGGCGGCACGGTATCTTTGCAGTCTCAGGTTAATCAAGGCAGTCGCTTCCGGGTATGGCTACCCCTAACTGAGATGCGACAGGAATTAGCCAAAAATTATAATCCTGAACCGGAAAGCCGGGAGGTAATTACACCAGAACCGGAAACCCCTAAGTTACATCAGGTAGACTGCCCTCGGATTTTGGTGGTGGAAGACCAGATTTTTAATCAGTTATTAATTACTGAAGTTTTGGAATTGGAAGGGTATGAGGTCGAGTTGATTGCTGATGGTTATACAATGTTGGATATGATTAACTCGACTCTGGCAAAACCCGAACTGCTGCCTGATCTGATTTTAATGGATATTCAACTACCGGAAGTTGATGGCTTTGAACTGATACGCCGACTCAAGCAAAGCAGTTTATGGAAAGTCGTTCCGGTGGTCGCAGTTACGGCTATGGTTATGTCGGGCGATCGTGAACGCTGTCTGGCTGCTGGGGCTGATGGTTATTTGAGTAAACCCCTTGATGTTGACCAGGTATTGGCAACTGTCAAAAAGTTCGTCGAGTCTTAGGACAACAGCCCTAAGTGAGTATAGCTACCTAATGACTTATTTTAATACGGGTTGGTAGGGGCATCTACTGAAAGATACAATTATCAATGTTTATACAGCCATGTTGGCATATCTATCAGTCGATTTTGTGAATTTACTCTGTATTAAACAGTTACCCCCACCGTTTTACCTATGTCTGAAACTAAATTACATATTCTTTTGGTTGATGATGAACCGGCTAACCTGGTTTTATTAGAAGATTTATTGATGGCGGAAGGTTATGACACTACCTTAGCAGAATCGGGACCTAGGGCGATTGAACTAGCTACAAATAACCCGCCAGATTTGGTGCTTTTGGATATTATGATGCCGGATATGAATGGCTTTGAAGTTTGCGATCGCCTCCGAGAACATGACATTTTGCAAACTACTCCTATCATTTTTTTGACAGCCTTAGATGATGAGGAATCCCGCTTAAAAGGTTTGGAAAAAATGGGGGATGATTATATCACTAAACCTATTAATATCAAACTTTTGTTAGCCAAAATTCATAATATCATCAAATTACATAAAATGCGGAATGATACTGCTAAGGTGAAGTTACAGCGACAAGTTCAGGAACAAAATCAACGCCAGTTTTCGGCTGCTTGGCAGATTAATGAAAATTTATCAAACAAATTTCAGCTATTTGTACCCCAACAATTTTTAAAGCGGATTGCTCCCCAGGGGGTGGGATCTATTCAACTGGGAAATGTCACGGAAGAACACTTGACTGTCTTGTTTTGTGATATTCGCGGTTTTACTTCGATCGCTGAATCTCAACAAGCTAGAGAAACCTTTGAGTGGTTAAATGCCTTTTTTAACCAGATGAGTCATTGTATATCCTCCCATAATGGCTTTATTGATAAATATTTGGGTGATGCAATTATGGCGGTTTTTGATATGACAAATTCCCATGCTATTGATGCCTTAAATTCGGCTTTGCTGATGCAGGATAGTTTACGCAAATTTAATCGCGATCGCCATCTTTTTAGTATCAAAGACCCTATCAGAATTGGCATTGGCATTGATACCGGAATCGGCATGATTGGCACTTTGGGGTCAAATAGCCGCATGGATTCTACCGTTATCGGTAATGTGGTTAATACCGCCTCCCGATTAGAAGGATTGACTAAAATTTATGGCTGTCAAATTATTGCCAGCAAATCCGCTATTGATACGGCTGAATTAATGACGCAATCCCCGGAAAATAACGAATCTTTCCAAACTCGCTGGATTGATTGTGTCACCCCCAGAGGCAAAAAAGAACCCTTAGAAATTTATGAGGTTTTAGCTAGTCAAACCTATGCGGTGTCACCCCAAAAAATTCTCACCCGTCCGGTGTTCGATCGCGGTACTCGTTGCTGGAGAAATGGCAACATTCAAGAAGCCTTAAAATGCTTTCAAGCGATTCTCACCCAAGACCCCAGCGATACAGTCGCTCAATACTATCTGGAGAAATGCCAATAAATAATCTTCTCCGACTTCCCACCCGCCGGAATTAGTGTAGATCTGAAGGCGATCGTCTCAATTCCCCCATTCAATCATAGCCTGGGATTTTGGTGGGGCTGCACCTGATCACAAATCCCCATCCTATCTAGGGATTTCACACAGCATAATTTGGGATAAATTGGGTTAAGAAAAGGTTAAATTTTTGCGCCCCCCATCTGTCCAGAATTTATCGCATTTTCAGCCACCCACAGCCATTTATTCCTATTCTCAGAAACCTGGTGAACACCTCGCTACTATACACTGGGGAAATGGGGATATCATCTACACAAATGATTCTGTTATAGTGAAAAGTATCTCAAAATTTTAGTTGGACAGATAAAAATGACTATTGATACCTCACCTCAAACCAACACCCTGGGGGAATGGGCCAGTTTGGGGATTCAGAAATATCTAAACAAAGTCCTCAGCCATGAAGCCGCCGTGTTACAAGATGAAGATCCAGAAGAATTACATCAAATGCGGGTGGGAATGAGAAGACTGCGATCGGCTGTCACTGGTTTTGCACCCGTTTTAGATTTACCCAAAGCCGCCAGCGATGACAACATAGGGAAAATCGCACGTCGTCTGGGAGAACTCCGAGATATTGATGTTATGATCGAAGCCTTGAATAATCAATATTATCCCACCTTAACCGAAGCCGAAAAACCCACCTTAGACAAGGTATTAATTCGCCTAGTTAAGCAACGGGGTAAAGCCTTGAAAAAAGTTCAGGCTACTTTGGCACATCAAACATATAAAAACCTTAAACAAGACCTGCAAAACTGGCTAGATTTTCCCGTTTATACCCCCATAGAAAAGCTGCCGATTATGGGGGTATTACCAGATTTATTACTCCCGCAAGTCAGTCAGCTATTATTACATCAAGGTTGGTTGTTTGGTATTGACAAACTAGAAACCGAGTCCGAGTCCACAGAAAACAGTTCCCAGGAAACTACCCCTAAAAAAACCATTACCAAGAAAAAACTTGAGAAACTCCTGACCACTCACGGGGATGTCTTACACAGTTTACGCAAGCAAGCCAAACGAGTCCGTTACCTCATGGCCCTATTTACCGACTTTTACGGGTCTACCTATCAAGCCTATCTCCAGGATATGAAAGATCTGCAAGAATGCCTGGGTGATATTCAAGATACCATGGTACTCGAAGCCGTTTTGGTGGCGATCGTGCGTTCCGATCTCAAGAAAAGTCTACCCACCCTCTCAAATCAGATGAGCCAAAAGCGCTATGAATCATGGCAGAGCTGGACTCAGCTACAGCGTCGATATCTAAATCCTGTAGTCCGCCAAGATTTTCACTTGACCCTTTTGCGTCCTCCAGTAGACTCTGATTCTTAACCCACAGTTAACCATTATAGCCCTGACAGACCCATTTAAGCTATATTGATCCGAGAAAACCGCAGTACCTTATAAATAGGGGAGGAAAGATAACTCCTCCGTTCCTCCTCTCCATGCTTTGATCATTTTTGGCCTTTTGTATGAATAGATACATTTATTTGGGTCTCATATCCCGATATAATATTTCCTAGACTTATGTATGGTGGAAATCTCACTGTTTAAGAGCCTAACCCAAGAAAGTGAATTTAACCTTTGGTAAATATTTGACTAGGGAAGTAAGTTTCATTTTTTATCAAGATTTAATTAATGGTTAACTGCTATACAATCTTCTGTTAACTTATGAATCATAATCGATAGCGTAAGTTCCCTAGCCAAGTATTGAATTCAACAATTTTTTAAGATTTGCAGTTAGGGTTTGTGAACTATAACTGCTATTCTTGAGAATGAGAGTCTAAGGTTTTCGGTGTTCACTTTGGTCAGATCTTCAAAAACAGGGTCTGTTAAGTCAATTTTGGTAAATTTAGAATGGAAATCTTAGGCATCTTGGCAAATTTCTTATACATTGTCTGTATAAGTAAGGGGTTCGTGCAAGGGTCTGGTTATATGGCGATCGCTAGAGATGATTCAACCTGTACAAACTAATTGGTCTTTCTGAGATTTCTGGGAAAGTACCAATGTCCATCCCATGAGGCAATTAAAATGGACAGCAACAATTTTTCACACCCTCCAAATAACTGGGGAAACTGGCAAAATTCCCCAGCAGTCTCTATCCCATCAAGTAATTTGCTGTGGGGGGGTGGAAATCGGCAAGTTGAGCCAACGGGAAGAGCATGGCAAGCATTAAGTGCAGTAGCTATAAATGCTCAGGATTTTCTAAGTATTGCCATTTATAATTTCCAGCCAGTCGTACCCAGAATAACATTTGTTAACCCGCTATTTACAGGTAACACCGGGTATACAGCCGATGAATTTTTCAGTAAAAACCCAAGTATTATGCAAATTACCAAAACTATTCGTGAAGGCTCTAATGAGGAGAATAACACCATTTTCCATAGATTTAAGGATGTTTCAGAAGACCAACATCTACCCGGTGGATCATCCCTAAATACCTCTGATAACGAAGGTGAATTGTCTGGTATATGGCAGTGCGAGCCATCAAGACATAAGGAAATTGTCAAAAGTCAACGGCCAGTTTTAGACGCTGACAAAAAACGACGGAGACGTGAGGAAGCTAGATTACTGATATATAAATCAACCCACGACGGGTTAACTAATTTATATAACAGATCCTACTTTATGAGGGAACTGGACGAAGTAGTAGAACGGGCAAAAGAAGATCCCGAATACCAATTTGTGGTACTACTTTTGGATGTAGATCGGTTCAAAATAATTAATGACAGTCTCGGTCATCAAGTCGGGGATCGCCTATTAGAGGGGGTAGGAGAACGATTAAGGGAGTGCATCCCACCTTGGCATACTGTAGCGCGTCTGGGGGGAGATGAATTTGCTATTTTGTTTGATGACCTCAACAATTTAACCCAAATATCCCAGACGGCACAAAACATCCAATATCATCTACAACAACCTATTATTTTAGGGGAACAGGAAGTCTTTAGCACTGTTAGCATTGGTATTGCGATCAGTAATGTCAGCTATAGCAACGGCAAAGAAATTCTCCGAGATGCAGACACAGCGTTATCGCAAGCGAAAAGGAAAGGAAAAGCCTGTCATGTAATATTTAACCCTACGATGCACCGCCAGGCTTGGGATCGTATGCAGCTTGAAAATGATCTGCGTCATGCCATTGAACGTCAGGAATTGCAACTACACTATCAACCGATTATTTCCCTGGAGACGCTAGAGATTATCGGCTGCGAGGCTTTAATACGTTGGGAACATCCCAAGCGAGGCTGGGTGTCTCCTAGTCAATTTATCCCCATTGCGGAAGAAACTGGACTGATCCAACCGATTGGAGAGTGGGTGCTGCGGTCCGCGTGCGAAACATTGCACCGTTGGCAGTTAATGTTTCCCCAGGGAAAACAGCCATTTATGAGTGTGAACCTATCGACGTATCAATTAACTAACCCCCAATTAGTTAATAAGGTTCAGACAATTTTGGAAGAAACTGGCTGTGATCCCTGTAGGTTAAAACTGGAATTGACGGAAAGCACTATTGCTGAATATGCAGAGGTGGTGGTTCCCCAAATGAGAGAACTTAGCGAATTGGGGATCAAATTATGTATTGATGACTTTGGAACTGGGTATTCTTCGCTCAGTCGCCTATATCACTTTCCGATTCATACGCTGAAGATTGATCGCTCTTTCATTGAGGGGATCGATGAATCTCAGGATCAACTAAAAATTGCTTATGCCATTGTCAATTTAGCCCATACCCTGGGACTAGAGGTGATTGCAGAGGGTGTGGAAACTCCGGAACAAATGGCTGTATTGCAAGCCTGGGGATGCCAACTGTGCCAGGGATATTTATTCTCTAAGGCTGTTGATGACCAGAAAATGGAACAATTCCTGAGCCAAGGCAGGATCATGCTTTCGGCTACGGAAACCTTACGAGAATGGCAGCGGTTTGCTGAAGAAATTGAAAGGCTCATCAAACCTCTAGAAAAAGGATGCCCCGGAAAAGTCAATCCTAACATTCATATTGCTTGAGGTAGCTAGGCTACAGAAACTTTTGTGAATGTCCTAGCTAACTGAAATCGACTATTGGGAGAATTAATTATGAGTGCAGAACTTTTAGGGATCCTGTTCCCCGAACCTTTGGTAGCAGCTTATCAGAGAGCAGTGGCTGATTTGACGAAAACCAAACAACAATTACATGAAAGTCAACAGGAACTTTGGGATCTTCGTCAGGTGGTCAACCGGACCACCCCAGGAGCATGGGTAGACGAAAATGGCACACTTGTGGAAATTAACGAGGGATTTATTGAGGTTTTCGGTTACGGTGCAGAACAGTTAATCGGTAAACTGCATCCGTTGCTCAATTCTAAATGCTATAATGCGGATTTTTGGGAAGAGAAGGTCTGGTCTGTGGTTAGATCTGGCGGTGTCTGGCGCGGTGAACTGCAAAACTGTACTTTGACGGGACGAGAGGTTTGGCTGGAAACGACTATTGTACCTTTGATGAAAACAGGTGCTACCCCAGATAAGTATTGGGTACTTACCCAGGATATTACGGAACGCAAGGAAATTGAGTTGGAACTGACCCAACTTTCCTGGGTGGCGAGTCAAACTGATAATGCGGTGATTATCTGCGATCGCCATGGGAAGATTGAATGGGTTAATGAGGCGTTTACTTGGATTACAGGCTACACTCTGGAAGAGGTGAAAGGTCTAACGCCAGGGTCTTTTCTCCAGGGACCTTTGAGTGATACGGAAACTATAGGCCAAATTCGCGCCTGTCTGAAGGAACACAAGCCCTATCGTGGGGAGTTGATTAACTATAAACGCCATGGGAGTCCCTACTGGCTGTCTATTAGCATTACTCCGATTTTTAACCACCAGGGGGATCTGACTAAGTTTATTGCGATTGAAACTGATATTAGCGATCGCAAAAAGATGGAGGAAGCCTTACGACAAAGTGAGGTGAGAAATCGCAGCCTGATTGAAGCGATCCCCGATTTAATGTTTCGTCTGAACCGAGATGGGATGTTTCTTGACTATTTCCCGTCTAAGGATGATCGGGTGACAGAATCTAAAGAAGTTCTGGGAAAAACGGTTGAGCAAGTCTTTTCGGAGGACCTAGCCTGGTGGACACGCCACTATTTAGAATTAACTTTAACTAGCGGACAGTCTCAGTCTGGGGAATATATGCTGCCTTTTGAGGAAGGATGGCGCACCTATGAGGCTCGCTATGTTAAAAGTGGGGATGATGTGGTTTTGGCGATCGTGCGCGATATTACGGATCGCAAGGCTATAGAGGCGGCTTTATTAGTTGAACAGCAATTGGAAAAACAAAAAGCGGCTCAACTGGAAAAAGCGTTAGACAAACTACAACGCACCCAAACCCAACTAATTCAAGCTGAAAAGCTATCGAGTTTGGGTCAAATGGTGGCGGGAGTGGCTCATGAGATTAATAATCCTCTGGCTTTCATTCATGGGAACTTAATATATTTGGATACCTGTATTAAGGATATTCAATATATGCTGTGTATGTACCATAAATATTACCCTGAGCCACTGCCAGAACTTAAAGAGGCTGTAGCTGATATTGATGTGGATTTTATGCTAGATGACTTACCCAAGGCTTTGGAATCAATGAAGTTGGGAACCCATCGCATTCAGGAAATTGTTACGTCCCTACGCAATTTTTCGCGACTAGATGAGGCGAAAATGAAGGCGGTTGATTTGCATGAGGGAATTGAAAGCACTTTGCTGATTTTACAAAATCGCCTGAAGGCAAAGGCGGAACAAGGGGAGACAAATATTATCCGCGATTATGGGGAACTGCCTAGGGTAGAGTGCCATGCTTCCCAGATTAATCAGGTGTTCATGAATTTAATATCAAATGCGATCGATGCTTTGGGAAATCAACCCGCACCTAGGGAAATCAAGATTAGCACCAGGTTAGAATTGGCTGAATATGAGGAAAACATGGATATGGTTGTTGTGGAGATTTCCGACAACGGCCCCGGAATCCCGGAGTTAGTCAGACAACAGATATTTAACCCATTTTTTACTACTAAACCTGTGGGAAAAGGGACGGGATTAGGTTTGGCTATATCTCATCAAATTGTAGTAGAAAAACATGGGGGAAAAATAGAATGTATTTCTGAACTAGGAGAAGGAACTAAGTTTATCGTTTCTCTGCCTTTGAATTGCACGAAGATTGATAGGGAACAATTAGTCTAATGCTTGCTAAAGCTAAGGCCTCTGTAATCTCAGTCAATCAATTATTGATTATCCAGATGATTCCTAGAGATAGGTAAAGGACGCATCCGACTCAGTTTATCGACGGCCCATTGCGCGGTTTCTCTGACATCGGCTTCGGGATCATCCATTGCTCTTTGGAGAATCTGGCTAGTTTGGTACATTAAATCATAAATTCGGGTTAGATCCCGAATGGCATTTTGTCGTACCTCTGGGTTTTCATCCTGCAAGGAAAAAACCAGGGCCTTACTCATGGGCTTGATACAGCGGGTGCTAATTTCTGCTAAGGCTGCCAATATTTTGCTACGCTGCTTGGAGTCTGATGTAAATAGCAAGTTTACCAGAGGTTCGATCGCTCTGGAATCCCCCTGTTGGGCTAACTCCCAAATGGCTTTGCTGCGATGATTGGGGTTAGGATACTGTAGTTGTAAAATTAGTTCCTCAATGCGATCGATTTTGACAGGCTGGGGACTCTCGGCTACTAAGGTGGGTTCAGTGGGGACTGAAGGGGGAGGCGGCGCTTCTGTAGTAGATTCGGTGACGGGGGTAGGGGGAAGATTAATTAAACCATTCTCGGAAATGGGGGGGTCTGCTTCGGGGGGCGCTTCTATGGCTGGAAACTGTATTAAGGTCTGAGGGGAGGCGGCGGAAATTTCGGGCGCGGGTTGTGGTTGGGTAGTCTGTTGGGTTTCCTGGGACTCTTCCTCTAAGTCGGGGGTAGCCAGAAGCCGAATTAGAATAAATACAGCCCCACCGGTGACAACTACTCCACCAACTCCTAAAAGAATCAGGGCTTTTGGGAAACCTGAAAGGAATTTTACCTGATTGTTGCCATTGCTGTTACTGTTTTCCTGTGCTAAAAGCAGACTTTCAGAAGTTGTAGCGGCTAGGAAGGGAGATGGGGAGATCATCCCAGCAGTTTCCCTCAGCTGTTGCGCTACGGTTAAACTCTGGCTAGGACTAGCGGCAACTAATCCTGACCCAGTTAAACTTAGCCACAAAAATAAAATTAAATGATCCAAAGCCATGAAACTTAAAGGGGGTGATAACTAAGGGCTACTTGAAAACGCGCTTTGGCTGGTTAGAGGAATGCGATCGCCAATCTGGGCTTCATGGTAACATTTTTGTTGCGCCTTGCGGTTGATGCACCCTACGCCATATTAGCGAATTATGGGGGCGATCGCCAATCAATGGGAATCGATAAGGGTCCCCCTGGTATAAGTCGGGTTTAGTCGGGGCTAGTTTTGGGCTATGCTTCCCTAGATCAGACAAATCTACACCAAACCAGGTTATATAATACTAATCTTAAAGCTGCTGATTTAGCGAAAGCCAAGCCAACAGACCTAACACGGCTTTATTTAAGTCAGTCACGCTATCCTAAAGGGGTGTCAACTGCGAGGAGCTAATTGGAATCATGCTAATCTCAAGGGAGTTAATCTCGTGGGTGCTGATTTGACGGAAACTGGGCTGATGATAACTTATCTCAAAAAGGCTATGATGCCCAATAGTGAAATTCCGAGATTACCCACCATAACCTGTAAGTGCTTTTCTGGTCAACTTTCCAGCTTTTCCCATTACCTGAAAGTAGCGGCTATTTTATCGGTTTACTAATTCAGGGTTAAAAGCGATAATAGATATCCTTGTCTATCAAATGGTTATTAATCAACTAGGGAACGGCTTACAGCTTGTTCACCAGTCGCTTAATACATTCCCCTCACCCTAAATCCCTCTCCCCAAGAGGTAGAGGGACTTTGAGAGGTGATCAGATGATTTATGAACAGGCTGTAACGGGGAAAACGGGAAAGATAGCAGCATGAATTTACAGGCTAATTTGCAGGTTGAGATGGTCACTAACTCTACCAGTCGGAAGGTCAGCCTAAATCAGATGGAAGCCTCCAAACCAACAGTCCAAATACCAGGGTATGAAATTCTCGATCTCATCTACAATGGCTCGAGTACGTCTGTTTATCGTGCTTTGAGTAGTAGCGATCGCCAACCTGTGGTAATTAAATTATTACACGATCGCTATCCTACCGCCAATGAATTGGAGAAATTTCGCCACCAATATACTATCGCCGAATACCTCAAAGGACTACCAGGAATTGTTAATATATTAACTCTGCAACCATATAGTAATGGGTTAGCCTTAATTATGGTTGATGATGGGTTGATATCTTTGGCTGAATATATCTATGAGTATCCCCTTGATGTTCCCAAATTTTTGACGGTCGCCACCGCTATTGTTCAAATTATTGACGGTCTACACCGTCGCCAAATTATTCACCGGGATATTAAGCCTCAAAATTTGCTGATTGAGCCAATTACTTTAGCTATTCAGTTGATTGACTTTAGCATTTCTGTGAGACTCTCAGATCAGGTAATTTTACACCATCAGAATAAAGGATTAGAAGGGACTCCGGCTTATATTGCGCCAGAACAAACGGGACGCATTAATCGAGGGGTTGATCACCGGACAGATTTTTATTCTCTGGGGGTAACTTTCTATCAGTTATTAACGGGAAAATTACCTTTTAAATACAATAACCCCATGTCGTTTATTCACGCTCATATTGCCAAAAAACCTCAGCCTCCCCATGTCATTAAGCCAGAAATTCCGTTAATTATTAGCGATATAATTATGAAATTGATGGCTAAAAATCCTGAAGATAGATATCAAAATGCTTGGGGTATCTATATGGATTTGGTCGCCGCCAAAACACAATGGGAAATCGACTACCAACAGACGATTAAGCTGGGTGTTCCCTATTCAAATTCGCCGTATAATTTGATAAAATTTAGGTCAGTAGAACTGACAGAAAACCTATCTTTAGACCCTCAAATGCAGTCGGAGGTTGACCAAAAATTACAACGGTTAAATCCCTTGACTCAAAGGCTACTACAACAGGCGGCTTGTTTGGGGGATGAATTCGCCTCGGATATTTTATTGAGCGCTTCTCAGCTCTCACCAGGTCAAATGGGAGAGGTTTTAGATGAGGCGATCGCTGCTAATTTAATTGAGTTAGTAACCGCCAACTGCTATGGTTTTGTTAACCCTAGTATCCGCGTGGCTGCTTATCATCAAATTCTCCCTCACCAACGACCTGCTATCCATCTGGAATTGGGAAGACGGCTTTACCCATATCTAACCGCACAACCCTCTGATTCTCAGGAAAAAATATTACATTTTCTGGTAGTCAATCAGTTGAATTTGGGTGTAGAATTGATGGGGGAACAGTGGGAAAGGGATAGATTAGCAGAACTGAATTTAACCGCTGGATTTTGGGCTGTAGAAAAGCAAAATTACCCTCATGCGATCGGATATTTGATGGTGGGTATCGGTTTAATTGGTGTGGAGGGATGGACAAGACAATATGAACTGACTTTAGCACTTTATACCCAAGCCGCACGGGTGGCTTATCTGGTTGGTAATGGGGAACAGATGAGTCAATGGTGCGATCGCATTTTGGCGGAAGCTAAAACTTTGGCTGATCAGGTAACAGCCTGGGAATTAAAAATATTGGTAGACCTTGCTCAAAATAAATCCCAGACACCGATTATTAATACCCTGAATTTATGTCAACAACTGGGGGTAGAAATTCCCCTGGTTCCCGGGGAGGATATATTACAACAGGCGCGGGTTAAATTCCTGAGTCTATCTAATTTAGAACCTGATAATTATCCGAGGGAATTATCTCCTAATTCTCCAGCTAATCAGACCCGGCGCGCGGCGGTAAATCTACTCTCATTAATTTGGGAAGCCAGTCGCCGTTATTACCCCCAAATGTCGCAGCTTATTGGCTGGGAATTAGTCAACTTATCAGTGGAGTTGGGAATAAGCGATCGCCTAGCTGTAGCCTACGCCGCCACCGGTTTAATCTTGACCGAATCAGGAGATTTAGATAGGGGATATGCTTATGGTAAATTAGCCTTAAAATGGCTGGATAAGTTAGATTTTATTCCCTTAAAGTCCAAGGTGTTAGAATGGGTTAATCAAGGGATTAGACCTCGCTGCGAGTCCCTAGCTAATTGGCGTTCTTCTCTACCTGCTGAACAGTTACCCCGCTTGGCTTATTTAACTGGGGTTGATAATGGTTCTTTGACTCCTACCGAAGCCATTAACACCCTCAAGGGTACTTTGACTTTAGAAGAGTGGTTAGGGAACTCATCACCAGAGAGATTAACCTTTAATGATTATCTCGATCGCTTAATGGTGGCTTATATTTTGAGAGACTTTCCTAGGGGTTGGGAGTATGCACAGTTAGCCAGAAATCATGTGAATAACGTCATTTGTGTGGTGTCAAAGGCGCTATTTTATGCCTATGATTCCTTAATTCAATTAGCCATTAATCCCCCACCGCTAGAAGTTGGGGAAACCGTTAGGAATAATCAGGATATTATCGAATCTTTTTGTGTGTCCGCACCGCAAAATTTTCGGCATTTATGGCAGTTAGTGGAAGCTGAAAAATATCGAGTTTTAGGAAACCGTATTCAGGGGATCGAAGCCTATGACCGCGCCATAGAATTAGCTCAAAAACATGGTCATAAACGCGAGTTGGCGGTAGCTAATGAACGAGCAGCACTGTTTTATTTAGACTGGGAACGGCATAAAATTGCTCGGACTTATTTAATTGATGCCTATTATGGTTATGCAAATTGGCAAGCATCCGCTAAAATAAAACTCCTAGAATCTGGTCATTTTTCATTATTAAAACCCATTTTATATCACCATAAATCAGAGTATTTGGGCGCTACAGAAACGATTATTTCTAGTAGTACAGGCTCCAATGTTTTGGACTTGTCCACCACCATTACAGCAGCTCAAGCCTTATCGGGAGAAATTGATTTAAAAAAGCTGTTATCTAAGTTGATGCAGGTGCTACTAGAGACGGCTGGCGCGCAAAAGTGTTGTATTATTTTAGGCGATCGCCTATCCAATTTGGCTATAGAAGGGGTCGCCATTTGTGATATGATATCTACATCTAATTCCACCAAAAAGACTCCGGGTAAAATTCAAGTTATATCAGTGTTAGAGTCTATTCCTGTCACCATGACCCAACAATTATCTCAGGGGATTATCGAGTTGGTCATGTCTACGGAAAAACCTGTCATTTTTGATAATGTTAGCCGTGATTTTATCAAGCCAGAGGATGAATATTTACAAGATAATCAACTATTATCTCTACTGTGTATGCCGATTCATCATCGCGGCGACTTGGTGGGTGTTTTATATTTAGAAAACAATTTGATTTACGGCGCTTTTACCTCAGAAAGACTACAAATTCTCAATGTTTTATTTTCTCAAGCTGCTATTTCTATTGGTAATGCTCGACTTTACTCGAAAATGCGGGAAGGGGAGCGACGCATGACCCAATTTTTAGAAGGAATGCCAGTGGGTGTGGCGGTAGTTGATAGTGTGGGGAAGTTACAATATATCAATCAACAAGCCAAAAATTTGCTGAATCAAAAGCTAAAATTAGGGGATATTTGTGATGATTTTTTGCCCCTGCTACAGCCATTGGTAGATAGTTCTCCAGACAGTCCCAATGCTGTTGATATAGATCAAGAACAAAGAGCGATCGCCAATTTTCTGGAAATTAATCAAGGCGATAAATTAATCCCTATTGAAAGTTGGGTAACTCCTTATTATGACCAAGAAGGTGATTTAGTCTATGCCATTATTGCCTTTCAAGATATTACCGAGCAACAACAACGAGAAATTGCTCTCCGAGAAGCTGAGGAAAGATATCGCAGTATTTTTGAAAATGCCTTAGATGGTTTATTTCAGAGTACCCCCGATGGCAAATTTATCCGAGCAAATCCCGCCATGGCTAGGATATTAGGCTATAATTCTCCAGAGGATGTCATCAACATTTGTGAGGATATTTCCCAGCAAATATATGTCAATCCCGACGATCGCATAACTTTTGAAAGATTAATCAGAGAACAGGGGGAAGTCTCCAACTTTGAATGTCAGTTTTATCGCCAAGACGGTACCAAAATCTGGATTTCTGAAACCGCGCGAGCCGTCCGAAACCAGTCCGGCGATTTACTCTACTATGAGGGACTATTGGAAGATATTACCTCACGCAAAATCGCCGAAAAAGAGCGATTAGAGTTATTAAATGAACTCTCCGAATTAAATCAGAATTTAGATAAAGCCTTAGACGCGGAATTTGAAATGACAGACGCTGCGGGTCGGTTTGTACCTCATCAGTTTCTTTCCTGCTTAGGTTATGAAAGTCTAGTCGAAGTTCAACTAGGAACTGCTGTCCAGAAAGAAATGTCAATTTTATTTTCTGATATCCGAGACTTTACCAGTTTATCCGAGGGTATGACACCGGAAGATAGTTTTAAGTTTATCAATGCTTTTTTAAGCCGTATGGAACCAGAAATTTTAGATAATTATGGTTTCATTGATAAATATATTGGCGATGGAATTATGGCTTTATTTGGCGAAAAACCCGACCACGCTGTTCAGGCGGGAATTGCTATGTTAAAACAATTAAGTGAGTATAATTTGACCCGTAGTAGACCCGGAAGGCGACCTATCCGCATTGGGGTAGGCATTCATACAGGAACCCTCATGCTGGGAACTGTTGGTGGTCGCAACCGCATGGATAGTACCGTTATTGGAGATGCGGTTAATTTAGCGGCTCGCATTGAGAGTCTCACCAAAAATTATAGCGTGTCCTTCCTAATTACCCACCAAACCTTTATGGGATTAGATGACCCTAATCAATACGCCTTTAGAATTATTGACCGAGTGAAGGTGAAGGGGAAAACTGATGCGGTAACAGTTTACGAGTTTTTTGATGCTGACCCCCCAGAATTACACGCTAAAAAGTTAGCAACTAAGGTATTATTTGAGCGTTCCCTATTCCTTTATTATCTCAACCATACCTTAGAAGCTAAACAGGGATTTCACGATTGTTTATCTCAAAATCCTAACGATATGGTGGCTAGAATTTATTTAAATCGTTGCTGGGAAAAACTCCGCTTGAGTTAGAATTTACCCCCTTACATAAACTTTTTAACAACCCCACTTAAATCTTGATTGAGGGGAGTACCCAAAGCCGTAAATTTCCATTTACCATTGTCTCGGTAAAGTTCCCCCATCAACATAGAAATTTTTTGGTCGTATGAAGGGTCTGCTGAGAGGTTATATAAAGCCATTTCTTTACCTTTAGCATCTACCACTCTCACAAAAGCATTTTCTACCTGACCAAAATGCTGTTGGCGAGTTTTAGCTTGGTAAATACTTACCCCAAGAATAATGTGGCTGTACCTATCGGAGATAGAATTTAAACGCAGAAAAATACACTCATCATCCCCTTCTCCCTCCCCAGTTAAGTTGTCTCCAGAGTGATAAACTGTGCCATCACTAGACTTTAAATGACCATAATAAATCACATCATCTTTATAATTGCCGATTTTGCCACTATTGGAGAGTAAGATAGCATAAGCATCCAAGTCAAAATCGGCATTGACTCCCAGTAAATTACCGAAAAACCCCTTAGATTCTACTACATCCCATCCTAAACCCATCATCACATTAGATAGGTCATATTGACTTTTATCAAGAACAATACTCTGTCCTTTTTTCAGGTTGATACTCATGGTAAAATCTCCAAATTTTGCATCATAACAATCAGTCAGCAATCGGATTTCTATCATTTATCTGATAGTTAATGGCTTAGTTAACTACTTCTCCCAGAATTTTTATTCTGCTTGAATATTGTTTATATTTCATCAGAATTAATCCAGAAATCCGGTTGCTAATTAGTTAATTTTGACTGCCAATTTCTCACTTTGCGAATGAGATTAAGTCAACGCCAAAGGTACTTTAAACGTACTTATCTACGAAACTTTGTAATCCCTCATTATATCCCTGTCCAACTGCATGAAATCGCCATTCGCCACCTTTCTTATATAACCGACCAAATTCGACGGCGGTTTCCCGAGAAAAGTCTTCTTCTAGGTCATATTTAGCAATCTCGGTATTATTTTGCTGGTCATAAATACGGATATAGGAATTGCGGACTTGACCGAAATTTTGTCGCCGTTGGTCTGCTTCGTGAATTGTGACGACAAAAATCAATTCTTCGATCGCAGAATTAACCAGATTTAGATCAATTTCCACCACCTCATCATCACCAAGTCCCGACCCAGTGCGATTATCTCCTAAATGTCTAACTGAGCTATCAGGGGACTTCAAATTATTGTAGAATACAAAGTATTCATCTTGGGGGATTTTCCCATTGCTGGCTAACATAAACACGGAAGCATCTAAATCAAAATCCACCCCGGTATCAGTAGCATTGATATCCCATCCTAAACCAATTCCCACTTCTTGCAGTCCGGGGGACTCTTTGGAAAGATTAATCCGCTCACCTTTTTTGATATTGACTGACATCTTAGGTTCTCCTTGAACTCAATTTAGCTTTGAAAAACAATGCGTTTCTGATATTCGTCTTCTGTCATCATGCTATGGGAGTCAGCTACCCTATCCAAAAATATGATCCCTTCTAAGTGGTCATATTCATGCTGAAAAATACGAGCGACAAACCCAGTTAGTTCTCGGTGTTGAAGATGACCATCACGGCTGGTATATTCAACTTCGATCGCCTGATAACGGTTAACAATTCCCCGGATTCCCGGAACACTTAAACAGCCTTCCCAGTCAGCCACCATTTCCTCAGATTTACCGATAATTTTGGGGTTAATCATAGCGGTGGGTTCCATTTCGGGCGCTGCTGGATAGCGGATACTAGGACGGGAAGCGATGACTAAGATACGATCGCTATATCCCACCTGTGGCGCAGCGATACCCACGCCATTTTTTTCAATCACCGTTGCCATTAAATCATCAATCAGAGACTGAATACGCGCTTCCCAGATATTAGCAACAGGTTGAGCATGGTCACGCAGCACCGGGTCGCCCAACTGAGTAACCGCGAGTATATCTCCCATAGCAATGCCTCCAAAATTCACAAACCGAGGTAGAACCGTTTAGCCAGTTGTTTGAGATGGCAAATTCCCAGTTTTCACTTGCAATATCTGTGAACTTCCGTTGCGATTCACCTCAATTTCTAGTATACTACCGACCGCCTTACTTTGTACAATCTGCTGGACTCTTTCAGAGGTTGTAATAGTTTGTTGGTCAAGATTCAGAATCACATCTCCCGGTTGCAGTCCGGCTATGTCAGCGGGGGAACCAGATACGACATTCACAATTAATACCCCATCAGTGTCAGGAATAGCAAATGGCAAATCTTGACTATTTTGGAGTTCTTGGCGGAATCTTTTGGTCAGCGTCATCATTTCAATTCCCAAATAGGCGTGTTCAGCGCGACCGGAAGCGATTAGCTGTTGAGCAATTTGTTGAGCATGATTAATGGGGATCGCAAATCCCAAGCCCTGAGCGCCGCTGATGATGGCTGTATTCATCCCAATGACCTCTCCCTTAGCATTCAGCAGGGGACCGCCAGAATTACCAGGGTTAATAGCAGCATCAGTTTGGATGAATCCTATACGCTTATCAGGAACACCGACATCACTGCTAGAACGTCCTGTAGCGCTAATAATTCCGACGGTTACGGAGTTATCAAGTCCGAGGGGGTTTCCAATGGCGATCGCCCATTCTCCGGGGGAGAGTTGTTCAGAATTTCCGATAGTGACAGTGGGTAAATTGGTCGCGTCAATTTTAATCACGGCTACATCTGTGACCGAATCAGTACCCAACACCTGACCATCATAGCGGCGACCATCTTTTAATATAACCTGGACGGTATCGGTACCTTCGACGACATGGCTATTGGTGAGAATGTGACCATCAGGAGATAAAATAAAGCCGGAGCCAGTCCCTTCCTCAAAGCGATCGCCAGGGGGACGCATACCCCTAGGAGGATTAAAGAAGTCCCTAGGGAGAGAATTCTCGAAACGATCGCGACTGACCCGCCGAGAAGCATTAATTCTCACCACCGCCGGACCCACCTTATCGACTGCTTCTACAATAAAGTTAGAGGCTCGGTCTGAGGAGGGAT
This sequence comes from Limnospira sp. PMC 1279.21, assembly GCF_032349615.1. Classification (NCBI taxonomy): domain Bacteria; kingdom Bacillati; phylum Cyanobacteriota; class Cyanophyceae; order Oscillatoriales; family Sirenicapillariaceae; genus Limnospira; species Limnospira sp. PMC 1279.21. The sequence goes on from NZ_JARPLU010000007.1 coordinate 44,438, forward strand.
TAAAGGGGTGATTAAACCAATTAGGGGCGTTCAGTCTAGGTTGGGGTCTAGTTTCTGTGTTACCGAGAGCGGTGCTATCTGGGGAACTGACCTGAGAGGCTGTCTCGTTAGGATTACCAGGGTCGCCTAATTTGTTCTGTAGCCAGCGATCGCCTATTAATGCTCCGGTTCCGCCAATCAGCAAAAACAGAAAATAGATAACAGGGTGTTTCCAAAAGCCTTTTCCAGTGGTATCAGTCATAATGACTCAAATATAATTTAGTAGGGGGCTGTCCGGGGTTAGCATCTGATACCAACTTCCCGTCATGATCAGGCACTTTGTCCCAATTTAACATGATTCTTGCCGGCTCTGGCAGAATCGCGGGAGTAAATCTTTAATTTTGATAAGCCGTGGATATTTCTCTTGAACAGTTATGGAATCGAGTCTTGGAACGTCTCCAGCTACAGCTTGGGGAACCGACATATAATACCTGGATTAAGACAGCGATCGCCACTAGCCTAGAAAACGATTGTCTAGTAATTCGCACGGCTAACCCCTTCGCCTGTAATTGGTTACAAAAACACTACCGGGAAATCATCGCCGATGTCGTCCAGGATATTATGGGCGATCGCCTAGAAATTTGTATCACCACCGGAACCGGAGAATTAATGACAACCAATGATCACAGTCCTAGGGTGTCATCGAGCGGGTTAGATACCCCAGGGGAAGTAGTCTCTAGCGTGCATAAACCGCCTAACCTTAATTCTAAATATATGTTTTCCCAGTTTGTGGTGGGGTCGGGGAGTCGCTTGGCTCATGCTGCATCTCTGGCTGTAGCTGAGTCTCCGGGACGTGAATTTAACCCGCTGTTTCTCTGTGGTGGGGTAGGTTTGGGAAAAACTCATTTAATGCAGGCGATCGGTCATTACCGCTTAGAAATTAATCCTTATGCTCGTGTTTTTTATGTATCTACAGAAAAGTTTACCAATGATTTAATTGCCGCGATCCGCCGCGACAGTATGCAGAGTTTCCGGGACCATTACCGAGCCGCTGATGTGTTATTAGTTGATGATATCCAGTTTATTGAGGGGAAGGAGTACACCCAGGAAGAGTTTTTTCATACTTTTAACACTCTCCATGAGGCGGGGAAACAAATTGTCTTAGCCTCGGATCGCCCCCCGTCGAAAATTTCGGGATTGCAAGATCGCCTATGTTCTCGGTTTTCCATGGGGTTAGTAGCGGATATTCAACCTCCTGATTTAGAAACGCGGATGGCTATTCTTCAGAAAAAGGCTGAATATGAAAATATGCGACTCCCCCCAGCGGTGATTGAGTATATTGCGACTAACTACACCTCGAATATTCGGGAGTTGGAAGGAGCCTTAATTCGCGCGGTGGCTTATATTTCTATTTCCAGTCTTCCCATGAATGTGGAGAATATTGCGGCGGTTTTAACCCCGACAGAACCCAAGTCGGAGTCATCCCCAGAAATAGTCATCCAAGCCGTCGCGGACAAGTTTAAGGTATCGGTAGAGGATTTAAAAGGCAATTCTCGCCGTCGCGAAATTAGTTTAGCACGTCAGGTGGGGATGTATTTGATGCGACAGCATACGGATCTGAGTTTACCTAAGATTGGGGAAGTGTTTGGAGGGAAAGATCATACAACGGTTATGTATGGCTGCGAAAAGATTGCCAAACGTCGCGATCGCGATCCGGAACTCCATCAGATTCTACAACAGTTAAGCGATCGTATTAATTTAAACAGTCATTAAGTCCGGTAGGAGTCAACTAGCTTTATAGAGATATTGCTGGAAGCTGATAAAAACTTGCCGGATATCGCCAACCTTCCCCAATTGAGCCACAGCATCCCGGAGTCCGTGATATTTCAGTTCCAGCAGTGACCCTAGCTTATCTTCCCTCAATTCCTGCACCCCCTCTTTCATGTACTGCTCAAGGACAAACTCTAAAAACTCCTGTTGTTTGTCGTCATAGTGCGAAAAAATCAGGCGTTTTTGGGCGAGAACCCTCTGGCTGCGAGTTATCGGAGGCGTAGCATAGGCGATATAAGCCAGCACGTCATAAATATCGCTTTTTTCCGCGTCGATAATGCGGCTAATTTTCAGCAAGTCCTCGCCACTGTAGCCTCTCTCCGTCAGGCTGTCTAACAGGTTCTGGCGGGTATCAGGGCTGCTCCACAGTTCCCGCAGTTGGTTTTCATCTTGGAACAGTTCCGGGAGAGTGCCAAACAGACCCTTGATAAACTCAGCCGCTGATAACGGTTTCCCGTCGGGACTCCAGAAACTCGTCGCTAAGGTGTGCTGGATCTCGCGTTCTTTGCCGTCTGCCAGTTGGATTTTCACTTTCTGGGGTTGTCTCTTCTCTTCCGTTTCGCCCGGTTCTAGGGGGTCTTGAATCGAGGGCTTTTTGATTCCGGGCGTGATGGGGGTGGGGGTTTCCGGTTCGCCGTCCCATGCTGGGTCGTTAAAATGTTGGTACGCGCCAACAAAGATTATGTAAAATATTAGGCTGTTCTATAAATGCTGGTTTACCCAAAATCTTCATTTTTGAAGAAAGGTCAGTCATCACTATTGTTAAATCACCTACATTGAAAAGATACCCATTTGGTGAATTAGTACCAGTTAACCGTTTAGTATTTTTTGAATTAAAATATAAACGGCCATTTTCCGAATAATTTCCTGGTGTTAAGACAATTTGTTTTTCTAAGTCATTACTTGTATTAAAATCACCTCCTTTAAAAGCATAGCCGTGGGAAATGTCAATTAAGCTAGATAACTTCTTCTCAACCAAGCCCTCACCCTTCTGGCTAAAGACGCCATTGAGATAACTTTCAAACAGTTCACGGGCATTGGCGAGGTTCTTCTCTGTGTTGGCGATCGCTCTATCAATCCCCTCAAACGCCTCATCCAAAATCGCCACAATCCGCTTCTGTTCTATGATATTAGTAGGAACGTAAACAGTCTCGCTATGGACAGTGTTGCGATTGAGCGTTGGGACACCAGCACCACTTGAAAAAGAACTTAAATCGAATTTATTTAACAGATAGAAAATGAACCTGGGGTCATTGCCATGAAAATTTTTTACATAAAGAGTAGTGTTTAAAGGCCAGAAATCTTTTTCAATGAAAAAAACTGAGCCAATACTGCCGCTTCGTCCAGTAACAACTCCAGGCCCAGAAACCTTTGCTTCAACATGGATATCTATACAGCCACTTGAACTTATCAGAGGATATTCACCCTTCTTGCGTAGTCTTTTCGGAAGGTCAAATCCTCTTTGAAGTGTACAAACGTCTTCTAACTTCTTAATTACCCAACTTCTCATTCCAACATCCCCCCAATTCCTGCTAAAATAAACTCTGCAAATTTAGCCCATCAATCCATAAATAAAACTAGGTAGATTTCTAGGTTTGGTCATATACAGCCAGAAAATCATCCCGTGAAATACCAGATTGAGTACAGATACTTCTCAGCGTAGAACCTTTAATTAGTTTATGATTCGGCAAAGTTAATGGAGTCCTTGTACCATCAATATTTTGACGAATCATAGAAATATGTTCTTTCTCCCTCACTATTGAAAATCCCAGCATCTCTAGTGCTTTAATAACTTTTGTTTTGGGGGCATTTACCGGAAATTTACTCATTATAAGCTAGTCTCAGCTACAAAAGCCTCTAATATAAAATCCTCCGATTCTAGTACCGATTTCCCAAAGGTTTCCACATGAAATAAAATCGCAGAACGGACATCATTTAAAGCCTCATCATAACTATCTCCCTCACCCACAATCACCCCCTGTATTCCTAAAGGATAAGCCACATAACCATCAGCGTGTTTTTCTACAATAATTTTGATATTTTTCATAACCTACCTCAGTTCAATTATCTTAAATTCAGTAGCCATAAACCCGGTTTCTGGATTTTAGGGGATATTGAGTTTCGCCCTTGGCTTAATCCAACCTATAGATATTAATTTGAGCTTGAAAATCAATCTACCATTAACATCCCCCCAATTCCAGCTAAAATTTCTGCGCTCTCCTCATCCAACGCCGCAATCTCATCGAGAATTTCCTGCGAGTCTCTCAACGCTGTTTCCTCTGCCTTATTGGGATTCTTAACCGACAAATCGCAAGTTTCCCAGCCAATATCCGCCACATCCACAGACCAAGACTTTTCCGAATCAGCAAACGTCGCTTGCAACTCCAGAAACTCTTGCAAATCCTCATCATTAAGGGGGTTAGTCTTGCCCATGTTCCGCCCTGGGTCTAACTGATAATACCAAACCTTCTGAGTCGCCATCTCCTCAGTGGGAGATTTCCCCTGAGAAAATAAAGGCATCCCCTGAACTGCATCAGAGGGATTGCCCTTATCAAAAAACAGCACCACAGTTTTCACTCCAGCCCCGATAAACGTCCCCCCCGGACAATCTAAAATCGTGTGTAGATTACAATCGCTTAAAAGCTGCTGTCGCAAAGCCCGCGACGCATTATCAGAATTCGAGAGGAAGGTATTTTTAATAACAATCCCCGCTCGTCCCCCCACCTTGAGAATCTTGATAAAGTGCTGCAAAAACAGAAACGCCGTCTCTCCGGTTTTAACCGGGAAATTTTGCTGCACCTCCTTCCGTTCATTCCCCCCAAAAGGTGGGTTAGCTAATACCACATCAAAACGGTCTTTCTCCTGAATATCGCTGAGATTTTCCGCCAGAGTATTGGTATGAATAATATTCGGCGCATCAATGCCATGCAGAATCAGGTTCATGATGGCGATGACATAGGCGAGGCTCTTTTTCTCCTTGCCAAATAGTGTCCCGGTTTGGAGTAGCCTAAGCTGCTGGGTGGTGAGCTTGCCTTGGCGCAAATAGTCGTAACTCTCGCATAAGAATCCAGCCGAACCGCAAGCCCCGTCATAGATGCGATCGCCAATCTTGGGTTTAACCACCCGAATCATCGCCCGAATTAACGGCCGTGGCGTGTAATATTCCCCCCCATTCCGGCCAGCATTCCCCATATTTTTTATCTTGGTTTCATAGAGATGGGAAAGCTCATGTTTCTCCTTCTGGGTCTGAAACTTCAACTCATCCACCAACTCCAACGCTTCCCGCAAACCGTAACCACTTTGAAATTTATTCTTAATTTCGCCAAAAATCTCACCGATTTTATATTCGATGGTATCCGCACTGGCGGCGCGTTGTTTGAATCCTTGCAGGTGGGGAAACAGAACATTATTAACATACTCAATCAAATCATCGCCGGTTAAAGCATGGTTGCGGTCAATATCCCCACTCGGTAACTTTGGCGCAGCCCAATAAGACCAGCGATAGGGTTCCTCTAAAATAAACTCGTAGGACTTCCCCAGTAACTCCGCCTCCATCGCCCGTTCCTCTTCCAAATCATCCAGATACTTGAGAAACAGGAGCCAAGAGGTTTGCTCGGTATAATCTAACTCCGTCGTACAACCTGCCTCTTTTCGCAGGACATCATCAATATTTTTGAACGTTTGCTCAAACATTGTCCCTTTTTGCCGTTCTGTCAATAGTCCGGCTTAAAAATATAGCCAGTATCATCAAAATATCACTGAACGATTATCACTGAAACATAAACCGAGCCAACCCATTGACCAACGCTGCATTCGCGGTATGCCGATCACGGTTGATGATGTCCTGTCCTATTTAGGCTCTGGCATGACCTACCAAGACATTTTAGAGGACTTTCCCTACCTCACCCGAAAAGATATCTTGGCTTGCCTCAGCTACGCCGCCAATCGTGAACAAACCCTACTGGTGCAAGCATGAAGCTGCTAAAGGTTTCCACATGAAACAAAATCGCCGATAAAGATTAAGTAAATTTCCGTAGCGTCATCGAAGGCTTGACGACGGTTAACCAACATCAATGCAAACGTTGATTAGTCATCTTGGCTTCCTGATCATGCGATCGCCATTCCCCCATAGTACCAATAAGCGATCGTTATTCTGGTGCTGCCCTTGCCTCACCGGGCGAGTCCATCCCACTCAAATAACTTCCAGTGTACCCCCCCACCGACCACAAAAACCCCAATTTTTTACAATTCTTATTAATGAGCCAATCCCCATCTAATTAATAGGGAGCCGCCCCACAATCTTACCGACATTTCCGATATCACCCCCCGTCGAGAGTGTCTGCGAGTTATTGTTTTTGGTGGCGATCGGTTTCTCCTCGTGTGGAAAGTGTCTTAGGTATTGTTATCCATCTTTCCCCGTCTTTCCCCGTCTTTCCCCGTCTTTCCCCCTCACCCCAACGCCGCAGTAAATTTCCGTAGCGTCAGACCTTATAAATCCCGTTGACAACCTAAATTTTTCCGCGTAGTAGTCGCAATCCTATGGCTGAAAACCGTTGATCCGGTATTGGTGGCTCAAAAACTGGCGATCGCCTGCCAGAAACTCTTTTTTCTGGAGGAAATACAGAAACATCAGCCGCCCCAGGAGTCGCTGAGAGAACTGGTGCAGCCTGTCTGCGTCCTCAAAATAGGGGTGGGGGTTATATTCCATCACCACCGCTTTTAGTCGCTCGAAGAGGTCACGATAGCCCCTGTAGAAGCTCTTAGTGAGTTGTTCCACATCGAAGGCTTGGCAGTGAGCGTGGTACAATTGGGAGGGGGATTTACCGTTAACAGCCAGGGCTTCCAGGCGATCGCGATCGAACGCGGTGGGGTTAGTGCGATCGATGAGTAGTTTGCGAATGTGACGCTTGATGTTCTTGTTGTCATCGAAGGCTTTACGAGGGTTAACCAACATCAATTGGTTATAATCGGTGGTAGCCATCAACAGAAATTCCGTGCTTTGTTGTCCTAACTGGTTAGCGATCGCCTTCAGGCGGCTACTGGCGGTGCTATCTTCCTGCCATTCTTCCGGGCGTAGTTGAAAAAGCAGCACCTTCAAATCCGGGTCGCCGTTATCCTGTTGTGCGATTAAGTAAGCCTTTTCAACCGCCTCACCATGGCGATCGCTCAGACCCACATCTTCCGGGTCAAATTCCTCGCCGCAGGTATTGTAACCCAACCGCCTGAATAAATCAGCGATTTTCTCCGGTCCAGTGAGACCCCTAATATCCTCAATTCCGAGCAAACGTTGATTAGTCATCTTGGCTTCCTGATCATGCGATCGCCATTCCCCCATAGTACCAATAAGCGATCGTTATTCTGGTGCTGCCCTTGCCTCACCGGGCGAGTCCATCCCACTCAAATAACTTCCAGTGTACCCCCCCACCGACCACAAAAACCCCAATTTTTTACAATTCTTATTAATGAGCCAATCCCCATCTAATTAATAGGGAGCCGCCCCACAATCTTACCGACATTTCCGATATCACCCCCCGTCGAGAGTGTCTGCGAGTTATTGTTTTTGGTGGCGATCGGTTTCTCCTCGTGTGGAAAGTGTCTTAGGTGTTGTTATTGATTAATAGGCAATTTCCGAGAGGGGGAGAGTTTGTCCGGTCAATGATTGTCGCCCTTCAAAATATAGCCAGTATAATCAAAATATGACTGAACGATGAATCAGAATTGAGCAAGCCCCAACTGAAAAAGGAGCAACAGCCAATGGACTACAGAGAACGAATCACCCTAGAACCGAGCCAACGCAGTGGCAAACCCTGCATTCGCGGTATGCGGATCACCGTTTATGATGTGCTGTCCTATTTAGCCTCTGGCATGACCTACCAAGAAATTTTAGACGACTTTCCCTACCTCATCCAAGAGGATATCTTGGCTTGCCTCAGCTACGCCGCCAATCGGGAACAACAAACCCTACTGGTGCAAGCATGAATCTGCTATTTGACCACAATCTTTCACCTCGGCTAATACAAAGACTTGCTGACTTGTTTCCCGAATCAACCCACGTTTACCAAATCGGACTCGAGAAATCAGGCGATCGTGAGGTTTGGGATTATGCCAAGCACCATAAATTCATCATCGTCACCAAAGACAGCGACTACAACGAACTCCTCACATTAATGGGCTTTCCCCCAAAAATAATTTGGATTCGTCGAGGCAACTGCTCTACCACAGACATTGAAGCAATCCTGCGAACTCACGCAGCACATATTCAAACCTTAATCAGTGACTCTACCCTAGGCATCTTGACCCTCTACTAGCACCGGATTAGCGTTAAGGTAAGCTAAAATCGACAGCATTAGCTGTAAACTCAACAACAACTATGGCGACACAACTCCCCAGTCGCGATCGAACAGTCCGCCGTTGAGGCGATCGCCTCCCAGAAACTCCGAGGTCGCGTTTAAAGCGGGGAGTCAAGGCGATTTCAATGGGTAATGGTTCACTCGGCATCAATACCTTCCCACATTTCTGACAGGGGGAGGGTTTGTCCCGTGAAGGCTTCCTGTAGTCCTTGTTTAATGCCTTCTATGGCGATTTCGGTAGGTGTTTCGCCGGGGTCTTCTTCGTCTTCTTCCAGCATCAAGACGATGAGGCGGACTCGCTGAGGTTTGGTAATACCTAGGGAGCAATCAAGGGTCAGTTCTCCACTTTCGTTAATGGTCGCTGTGGTTTCAATAGCTTTCATGCTGTTTCGACTTTAGGGGTTTGTAGCTAATTTAGCGCATTTCCCCTTATCGAGTAGGTCGCCGGGGGTGGCGGCGGATTTGGCTGTCGGGTTCCCCAGCCTGTCGCTTTCCTCATGGTAGTGGGGTCGATTGGCGTTAAAGCACTTTTTTCCTGATTTGATAGGGGTTTGAGGATTCTAGGGCTGATTATCGGGATTTGCGTTAAAGCACTTTCAAGCCCAAAACCGAAGACGTTGATAGACTTTGGCATACCGCAGAACTCTATACTCTCCCCTGGCCCGATTAGCATTAAGGTAAGCTAAAATCGACAGCATTAGCTGTAAACTAAACAACAACTATGGCGACACAACTCCCCCTCCCAACCGATACCGAAATCATTTATCCCGAAAGTGATGGACAACCTATGGCCGATAATACCCTTCAATTTCGCTGGATTACTGTCATTTACCATAATCTAGCCTGGTTATTTGCCCAAGAGCCGAATGTGTTTATCGCCGGGGATTTATTGTGGTATCCAGTACAGGGAAATAATAAATTATGTCAAGCCCCAGATGTAATGGTGGCTTTTGGTGTTCCCAAAGGAGATAGAGGTTCTTATCAACAGTGGCAAGAGAATAATATTGCCCCGCAAGTCGTCTTTGAAATTCTTTCTCCGAACAACACTGAAAAGGAAATGAACCGCAAATTATTATTTTATGACCGCTACGGGGTGGAGGAATACTATATCTATGACCCTCAAAAGAATAACCTAACGGGATGGTTACGTTCTGAGACTTGGTTAGATATCATTGAACCCATCAATGGTTGGGTTTCCCCTCGTTTGGGCATTCGCTTTGACCTGTCCTCGGATAATTTGGTGTTGTATCGTCCCGATGGTCAACCCTTTGCCGATTATCTGGAAGCCCAACAGCAGTTAACAACTATGACTGAACAATTGGAAGATGTGACTGAACAATTGGAACAGGAACGGCAAGCCAAACAAGCGGCTACTGAACAATTGGAACAGGAACGGCAACGTAACCAACGTTTAGAACAATTGCTGCGAGAAGCAGGACTGAATCCTGATGCCAATTTATAGGCGGTTTCGGTGGGTGTCGCCCCGGGGTCTTATTCAATGGCTTTTATGCTGTTTCTAGCCGCCAGGGGTGGTTCCCCAGCCTGTCGCTTTCCTCATGGTAGTGGGGTCGATTGGCGTTAAAGCA
>NZ_JARPLU010000007.1:54192-54719 GCF_032349615.1 Limnospira sp. PMC 1279.21
ACAGGAACGGCAAGCCAAACAAGCGGCTACTGAACAATTGGAACAGGAACGGCAAGCCAAACAAGCGGCTACTGAACAATTGGAACAGGAACGGCAACGTAACCAACGTTTAGAACAATTGCTGCGAGAAGCAGGACTGAATCCTGATGCCAATTTATAGGCGGTTTCGGTGGGTGTCGCCCCGGGGTCTTATTCAATGGCTTTTATGCTGTTTCTAGCCGCCAGGGGTGGTTCCCCAGCCTGTCGCTTTCCTCATGTGGGGGGGTCGATTGGCGTTAAAGCACTTTTTTCTCGATTTACCTATCTTCAACCTGAACTCATACCCTGTGGAAAATGTTGTGGATAACTTGCCTATTATTCCCAAATACTAAGGTTGACAGGGGATTGAACCAGACCAAATCCCTATCGATTTGATGGATTTTCCACAGTTTTTCCACAGATGCTGACAGGATGGAACCCTTAACCAAAGTCAAATTTAAACACAATTTCCACAATTTCCACAGTGGCTCGCCACCCCCCTAAACAAT
>NZ_JARPLU010000007.1:54729-60548 GCF_032349615.1 Limnospira sp. PMC 1279.21
TAGCCTCAAAACTTAGCCTCAAAACTTAGCCTCAAAACTTAGCCTCAAAACTTAGCCTCAAAACTTAGTTTCAGAACTTAGGCGATCGCCACGTCCCCATAGCGCGATATAATGTTAGCTTCAGTCCCCTTGCTAAATACCTGAAATGCGGTTAATTGTAGAACAGGAACAACTCAGTTCTAATCTATCCTTAGTTTCCAGAGCCATTCCATCCCGTCCCAGTCACCCGATTTTATCTAACATTTTGGTGAAAGCTGATGCGGACACTCAACAATTGAGTTTAACCGCCTTTGACTTGAGTATGGGAATTAACACCAGTTTTCCGGCTCAGGTTCAGCAGGGGGGAGTTTTGACCTTACCTGCTAAATTGCTCAATGATATTGTCTCCCGTTTACCTGGGGGCGATATTCAGGTCGATGATGAAGAGACAGAGGCTGTAGTTACCCTAACTTCCAGTTCAGGACGCTATCAAGTCCGGGGAATGGTGGCTGAGGAGTATCCCGACTTACCCTCGGTAGAAGGTGAACATAGCATTCAACTAGCGGCTGATAGTTTATTGGAAGGCTTAAAGGGAACTCTCTTCGCTACCAGCCCTGATGAAACTAAGCAAGTCCTAGCTGGTGTTAATCTCAAGGTGGGAAAAGATACCCTTTGTTTTGCTTCCACCGACGGTCATAGACTCGCAGTGGTCAAGGTGGAAAATGTCCGAGACCCCAATAGCCAAGAACCAGAAAACTTGGAAATCACTATCCCAGCACGCGCCCTGCGGGAGGTGGAACGCATGATTGTCAGTGCTAACTCAGCGCGACATAGTGCCGCCACGGAGGAAGAATCAACAACCCCCCCCATGGTGACTTTAGGTTTTGATGATACCCAAGTGGTTTTTGAATTGGGGACTCGTCGTTTGAACTCTCGTAAGTTGGAGGGTGCTTATCCGGCTTATGAACAGTTAATACCTAATAAGTTTTTAAGCCAGGTGAATGTTGAACGGCGGACACTTTTGGCGGCTTTGGAGCGGATTGGGGTTTTAGCCAGCCAAAAAAATGATATTGTTAAATGTATCATTGATGAGGTAAATCAACAAATTTCCCTATCTGTAGAAGCTGCTGATGTCGGGAATGCTTTGGAGTCAATGCCTGCTCAGATTTCTGGTGAAGAACCCAAGGAACTTGCCTTTAATGTTAAATACTTAATGGATGGGTTAAAGGTGTTGAATAGTTCGGAAATTCAGATACAATTGAACGCGGCAAGCACCCCGGTAATTATCAATCCTTTTGGAGGTTTAAAAATGACCTATTTGGTGATGCCTATTCAACTGCGTAGATAGTAGTCAAATGGCAGATTAAAGGTTGCCAAGGTAGGCGGGGGCGGGGCTGTAGCCATTAATTAAGAATGCTTTTTATGGGTGAGAATACAACAATACTCTACCTAAAAAACATCGGATTTAACTGCGCCCCGCCCCAGAAAATATATATAATAGCTGGCATTGAGAGGAGGGATAAAACCCTAACCTATGACCAGAAACTTAATTAGTTTCGGATTCAGGAAATGTGCGTTTGAAGTCTTCTAGCAACTCGTCCATTTCCTCGAGAGCCTGATTTACATCAATTCGCAAAGGCCCTAAATTGGGTTTTTCCAATAACTTGAGTAGAGCCTCCCGTTTGCTCTCAATTAAGGCAACTCCCTCTCGGATCTTCTGTGAATCCATGGATTATCCTCTTGTCACCTAGTTAGATTTTCGATGATTTTAGCATCAAACTCAAGTTTTGTGTTCTGGTGATGTGAAAAAAAAAACCGGACTGGGGGACTGTAAATGATTGGGGTTGACGGGCAATTTTTTGGTAAAGTATTGATTGATGACAAAAATTGATAATTAGTTAATCTGATGTTGCGTAAAATTTCTCTGGCTCAAGTGGGTTTAGTGCTGGGTGGGTTAATTACTGTGGTGGGGTTTGTCGCCTATTTTGCTGACTATGCTACCCTGAACCTAGCGGGGTTTTTTTATGGGATTCCCCTATTATTGGGGGGACTAGCTCTGAAAGCGGCAGAAATTAAACCGATACCATTTTCTGAACCGACAACGCCAGAAGTCCTCAGCAAGCGGGAACAACAGGCGACCCCGACTCAAAATCAAGTGCGATCGGATGTGACCCGCTATCGTTATGGCCAATCTGCTCACCTGATTGATGCGATCGAACGCCTGAAGCTAGGAGGGAATGATGAGGAACACCCACAACTACAAGCCTTGCGGGAAGGGGTGGTTGATGGCAGTTATGCGCTCATTTTAGAATTTTACTCGCCTTTTGTGCCTCTATCGGTGTGGGAAGAGAAACAAAGCAAAATTGCTCAATTTTTTGGTCCGAATTTGCGGGTACAGGTGACTCAACCAGAAACTGATTGCGTGGATTTAATCATGATTGCTGATACGGAAAGCTAATTGAGGGCTAATCAATAGGCAAATTTGGGGTTAAATCCCATAGCTTTGGGGAACTGGTGTCTATGCTACCTATTCGGGATTGCCTTTTTCTAAACGTACTGCATACCACTGTAGATATTTTCCGGGTCCCAAATCAAGATCACAGCAGGTATTGATGAGATATTCGGCTTGCTGGGAGGGGGTGGGAAACTTTTGGAGCTCACGGGGGAGATCATCTTGTAGTTGGGCTAGAATAGCCTGTAACTTGTCTGTAAGTTCAGCGACAGTCATAAGTTGCTCGGGTTGGTTAGACTCCAAGACCACAAAGTGATCTTCCTGGTACATTAAAGAATCTGCCATAAAAAATTTTTACCAAATCTAAACATCAGCAGGACAATCTCTAGCATAATCATGGTACGATCATTTTGCTAGGATATCGAGAACCAGTGGGTGTGGCTTGGAATTTATGCTAAGTCAGGTTCAGCCTCGATGTTTTTTTGTTTTGACTGGCACTTCACCTTACTATGACAAGCCCTACATTTACCAAATCAGCGGAAAAGCTCTCTAAACTTGAAGCTATCAAAGAGCGCAGTAATCAACTGCGGGAGCCTTTAGCTACTGAACTGCTGAACGATCGCAACTATTTGACAGAGGATGCGGTTCAGATTCTCAAGTTTCATGGCTCCTACCAACAGGATAACCGAGATAATCGGGTTCCGGGACAAGAGAAAGATTATCAGTTTATGTTGCGAACCCGCAGCCCAGGCGGATTTATCCCCCCTGAACTTTATCAGACTCTGGATCATCTAGCGGATGAATACGGGAATGGGACACTGCGGACAACTACCCGCCAAGGGTTCCAACTCCATGGGATTCTCAAAAAGAACCTGAAAACGGTTCTCTCTAGCATTATCAAAAGCATGGGCTCGACTCTGGGTGCTTGTGGAGACTTGAACCGGAATGTGATGGCTCCTCCAGCCCCCTATTGCGATCGCCCTGAGTATGAGTATGCGAAAACCTACGCGAATTATATTGCGGATCTGCTGACTCCTCAGACTGGGGCTTATTATGAAATTTGGCTCGATGGGGAAAAAATAGTTAGTGCGGAGGAAAACCCGGAAGTCAAAGCGGCGCGCGATCGCAATGGTAATGGCACAATTTTCCATGAGGGGGAAGAGCCGATCTATGGCAAGCATTATATGCCCCGTAAGTTTAAGTGTGCGGTAACAGTCCCCGGAGATAACTCTGTTGATATTTATACCCAAGATGTGGGTTTGGTGGTCATAACTAATGCGGCGGGAGAATTGGAGGGCTTTAACGTCCTAGCAGGCGGCGGTATGGGTAGAACTCACCGCAAGGAAGAAACCTTCCCCCGTATAGCTGATGAAATTGGCTATGTCGATCGCGCTGATATTTATGATTTGGTGAAGGCGATCGTAGCAACCCAGCGGGATTATGGCGATCGCACTAACCGCCGCCACGCGCGGATGAAATATTTAATTGAGGATTGGGGAGTTGACAAATTCCGCGCTCAGGTTGAGGATTATTTTGGCAAACCCCTAAAACCTTTTAAACCCCTGCCTCCCTGGAAATATCAAGATTACCTGGGATGGCATGAACAGGGCGACGGTAACTTATTTCTGGGTATCTCGGTAGAAAATGGTCGGGTGAAAGATGACGGGAGTTTCCGGCTGAAGGCAGCTTTACAGCAAATTAACCAAAAGTTTGAGTTGCCAATGTTAATTACAGGCAACCATAACATTATCCTGTATCAGATTTCGCCCAAACACCAAAAGACAATCGATCGCCTTCTGAAAGAACATGGGGTTTTGCCAGAAACAGAAATTGATCCTCTGGTCCGCTATGCCATGGCCTGTCCAGCTTTCCCGACTTGTGGATTAGCAATTACAGAATCTGAACGTGCAATCCCTGGTATCCTGGACCGGATTCGGGTATTGTTGGACAAGGTAGGGCTGGAACAGGAGCATTTTGTCGTTAGGATGACAGGATGTCCCAATGGATGTGCCAGACCCTACATGGCGGAACTGGGGTTCGTCGGTAGCGCTCCCGACACCTACCAGGTTTGGCTGGGAGGCTCTCCTAACCAAACGCGACTAGCTGAACCTTTTATGGAACGGCTGGCTCTATGTGACCTAGAAGCAGTTCTGGAGCCGATTTTTGTTGGCTTTAAACAGAATCGGCAACCGTCCGAGAGTTTTGGCGATTTTTGCCATCGTGTTGGTTTAGACTCCATCCGCACTTTTGTATCCAATTACCAAGTAGATTCCTCGATGAACATTGAGACGAAAGAAATCCCTGTCCCGACTTCCGTAGAAACACCCTCTAATGAGGCTCCCGCGCCCCAAGCTCCGGTCGATCCTAGCAAAATTCGACATCGGGTTAGTGTGCGTCATGACATCTATAGTCAACTAAAAGATGAGTCCAAACGCCAAAGCAAACCAATTGTGGAAATTGCTACCCAGGCGATTGAGGAGTACCTAGCTAAGGTGCGAGCTGAGTCCTAATTGCCTTTAATGGCAGATTAAGTAATCCCCACCCTACCAAAAGTCGGGTGGGGTCATTTTGTTAACAGAATTTCATGAGGGAACTTCAACGGATCGCGATCGCTTCTGAACAATTCCACCACCAACAAGTAGACCTGACTGCTGGACAACAGCATTATTTGGGTCGGGTTTTGCGCCTACAACCAGGCGATCGCTTTATTATTCTTGATGGTCGGGGGGGTTGGTGGCTGGCTATCTGGAAAGGCGGGCAAAATGCCACTGTAGTTGAACCGATAAGGATTAACAATGAGTTACCCATACCTGTGACTTTATGGGTGTCTATGCCTAAAGGAAGTGGCTTTGAGGAGATTGTGCGCTGTACTACGGAGTTGGGAGTGTCTCGTTTGGTTCCCATTATCAGCGCCCGCACTGTGGTTGTCCCTAGCCCTCAAAAACTAGCCCGCTGGCGACGTATTGCTACAGAGGCGGCGGAACAGTCAGAACGTCAGATCCTCCCGGAAATTACTGATCCACTATCGATACAGCAGGCTTGGGAAACTTTGTCAGACCAGGGAGAAGAGGTAGATAAATATATTTGTGTGGCTAGGGGAGATTTTCCCCACCTGTTGAATTGTTTGTTGGCTGCGAGAACGGGACAAGGAAAGGGTTATGTCTACAATTCCCTGCTTTTAGCTATTGGACCCGAAGGGGGATGGACAACACCAGAGGTTGAGGAGGCTATTAATAGGCGATTTCAGCCGGTGTCTCTGGGAAGCCGAATTTTGCGATCGGTCACAGCCCCCATGGTAGCTTTATCTCTGGTGGCTGCGGTCTCCGAAATGGATAATTATTAATTATTAATTATTAATTATTAATTGTTAATTTTGGCGATCGGTCAC
>NZ_JARPLU010000007.1:60558-66216 GCF_032349615.1 Limnospira sp. PMC 1279.21
ATTAATTATTAATTATTAATTGTTAATTTTGGCGATCGCTCACAGCCCCCATGGTGGCTTTATCTCTAGTAGCGGCGGTCTCCGAAATGGATAATTATTAATTATTAATTGTTAATTGTTAATTGTTAATTGTCCGGCTTCTGATAAGCTCTAATCATGGCTTGGGTTCCTTGAGTAGAGCCTAAACCTTCATCCAAATTCTGAACTATTTTAAACAGGGTATCGGCTAATTTTACCCCTGGTAACTCCCTGGAAATAGCCTCTTGAACTAATCGCAAATCCTTAACCATGTGGCGAATCATAAAACCCGGAGCGAAATCATTGTTAGCTACCTTTTCCCCTAGGTTAGACAAAGCCCAAGACCCAGCGGCTCCGGTGCTGCATACCTCCACAATTAGTTGAGGGTCAATACCCTGATGTTCCGCTAGTAACATCGCCTCACATAGTCCAATCATGTTGAGGGAACATAGTACCTGATTACAGAGTTTGACAGCTTGACCGCTACCACTAGGACCACAATAGCGGATATTTTTACCCATTGTTTCTAACAAGGGTAGGCAGGTGTCAAAGCTATGGCGATCGCCACCCACCATAATAGTTAGAGTACCATTTTTCGCGCCGATATCTCCCCCGGAAACAGGTGCATCTAAAAACTGCATTTGATGGGATGCGATCGCCGAAGCGATCGGATGAACCGCCGCCGACCCAATAGTGCTAAAGTCTATAATGATCGCGCCCGGTTTAGCAAACTGAATCACCCCAAGGGAACCAAGGATGACTTCTTCCACGTCGGGAACATCTCCCACACAGGTACAGATCACCTCAGCTTCGGTCACAGCTTCTTCTATGCTATGGACGATTGTAGCACCTGCATCAGAGGCGATCGCCACACCAGGACGCGAGGGAGTACGATTCCATCCTTTCACATCATAACCACCTTGAGCGAGGTTAGCAGCCATATAGCCACCCATCACGCCAAGTCCCAAAAATGCAGTTTTAGTCACGAAATCCTTACCTCAATTTTTCAATATCTGTATTATTAGCTTGGGTAGTTTTCATATAGGAGAGTAACCAGTTAGCCATAGTAGCGCGCCGGGTTTGTCTCGGTCCAAAGTTTCCAATAGTGTAGCCTTTAAAGCCTAGTTCCTCTTTCAGGAGTTGTTTATTTTCTTTAGGTATCGACCGGGTGAGTTGAACAGTAGCCGGACGGCTTTCGATAAAGTCCGGGGGTTCTCGATATGTTTCTCGCCACTGTGTATCAACTTGAGTTATATCCCAGCGATCGCTTTGTTCGTCATAGCGATAACCAAGATAATACCAAACCAGTTGATTAACAGTGTTGTCCTCTATTTCCTCATTGAGAATCGCCCAAATCGTATCAGTATTTAGGGGGGGTAGTTCAGACATAACCTAGGTTGTAGTTTCCAGTTAATTACATGGGGGTAATGAGTTCTAAAGGTCCCAATCCAAACTCATCAGGAGAAACAGAGCGCAATTCAACCAATGCCATCATATCCTTAAAACCGGGCTGACCACGAGAAGCGCCCGTCAACCCCATAGCAATAATTAAACCACACCAACCCTGAGTTTGGCTACAGCGTCTTTCCCAGTTTTTCCTAGCCCGCTGATGAGTTGGGTCATCTTCCATAAATTCCCCAAACAAATGCAATTCACCATTTTCCGTCTTCAAAATTCCCAGGTCATAATTCCGACCCTCCATGGGATCTTTCCCTGAGTTAAAACATATTCCCGCTAATCCTCCAGCCTCCTCCAAATTTTGAATTAGTGTTTTCGCCTTCGGCTTAGAGGTTTGAATCAAAATCACAGGTAAACCATCCCCTTTCTGAGGAATATCCACATCAGAAGGCTGGTAGAACTCCGTATTGTTTCGCAAGTAATCCACCGTTTCCCAAGGAATTACACCCAAACTCAAAAATGATTTAGGTGGTATCAAATCATCTCGTAAGGTAGGGTAATCAAACTCCTCCTCGTCATCTTCCGCTGCTTTCACCATTTCCAGAAGTTCATCAGCCACCTCTGGTAAAGTTTTCACCTTCACCGAAATCATTTTGGTTTCAGGTGCATCAGGTACAGAACAAGATATGCGATAGCGTTTAGACAGCTCAGGAAATGAATCCTCATTTAATTTATAGCGAAAATCTCGTAAGAATCGGTGCAGTGCTTCCAAGGCTACCATCATCACCGTGGCTTCTTCTTCGTAGATGACCGATCGCAAACCTTCTAAGGGGTGTAAATTACCAAAGTTAGGTTCAATCTGCGATGCTGATAAAGTTTCCCAGATTACGTCCTCCTCCTCATCTTCTTCTGACAAAGGCTCAAAGGTGACAAACAGACAATCTTGAGTTAAAAATGCTTCTTCTAGGTTATCAAAAGGTCGGTCAGCAACAACTCTTTCTCGAAACCTTTTTAAAGATTCTAGGGAACGGTACATTAGCACCCCATAATCCATCCCTAACTTACCCAGTGTAGAAATGTAGATAGTTCCTACGTCTAAGTGATTGATTTCTATAGAAATAATTTGATGTTCCCCTAATTTATCCCAAGGTGCATCTTTCCAAATTTGCTCGGCTTTTTTGAGCAGGGGATCTACAAAGGCTTCGGGGAGTTGAGGGGGGCGACTTTCGGCTACTTCTTGGAGTCCCCTAAATATCTCATCAATTAGTGGTAAATCTGGTACATAGTCTATAACTATATCGAGTTCTTGTAGGACACCGCGCAGGAAAAACTGAATTTCGCGATCTTTGACCACAATTTTGTGAGGGCGGGCTGCTGGGGTAGGGCTTTGGGGATGTTCCATCGCCCTGAGTAAAGTTCGGACGATCGCTTCTGGGCCAATATTAGCCGATACCATATCCATTGACCGTACCATTCCCTGAGAACCGTCAACCCAAATGATGCAGTCATTATCAGCCTCTATATCTGTTTCCAAACTAGGTCGAGACTCGTGAGACATGGGACGGCGATCGCCCTCCCACACGCTAGGAATGGAGGGTAGTTTTTGTAAACGACGAAGGGTTGAACGATTGAGAAATGTCATTTAGATAATTTATAATATCGAGTAGTGCTACCAGATTAGGATTTTACACGATTCTCAGAACCAGGAAAGGACCCGCTCCGTTGAGAGTACCGGTTATTTGTCCCGGCTTTAGTCCCTAACTTAGATTGTATGACAAAATACCAAATTCGGGTAAATGCGATCGCGCCCAGATTAGATCTGGCTGTAGGACTGGGTTTCCGCCCCTAGCCCGGATCTCCTTGACCGCGATCTTAACACGATAAAAACTCGGGAGATTGGTAGCCCCGTCTCTTTATAGCGGGGCGGAAAAGCGACACGGCGGCTTTAGCCGCCATCAGGAATGGTGAGGGTCGTTAATGTAAGCTGTCACCTTAGCCGTGCTGACTTTCCCTGTAGCTTCGTAGTAATACGACCGAGTCCACAATGAAGGTAGCTTGCAGAGGTGAGGGAACTCCTGCCTGATCCGCCTAGATGAACGCCCCTTCATAACTTTGACTATTTGGTGAATGGCGACCTGAGAGCCGTGCTCTACCAGGATGTGAACGTGGTCAGGGGCTATTTCCAGAGCCTTGACCAGCCAGTCATTTTCTAGGGCAACCTCATTCAGTATTGCGGCAAGCCTCATCTTGACGTTGCCGACCAAAACCTTCTTCCGCCTTTTCGGAATCCAGACCAGGTGAACATGGGCCAGCCCTACCGAGTGGTTGCCGTGGCGGTAGTTGATTGACTCATCTCGCATTGTTGAAGGCTACCCATTTATCGACAATTCTAGTATACTTGTTTTATGGCTAAAACCTTTGCAGCACAAGTCAATCAACTCCCTGACGACCCTCCCCTGAGGGCCGCACTGGAGTATCTTGGCACGGCTTCAAATAACCTCTACAACTGCACGGTTTACCTGGCTAGGCAGTTGTATTTCAAGGCAGGTAAATTCTCGAATGGGCGCTGGCTATCGAGCCAGATGAAGCACAACGCCCACATGAAAGCGCTCTATACCAGCGCTGCACAGCAAACCTGTATCAGCGTGGGTGAGGCGTTCAAGGGCTACCGTGAGCTACTGAAGTTATGGCGCAGCGGTGGGCTGACTGAAAAGCCGAAGCCGCCCAATTACCGCAAGTCTGGCGGCATGTTTCAGCTTAGCTACCCTAGGCGGTGGCTGAGGCTGGTTGATGGTCAGGTTAGGGTGCCAATGGGAACGGCCTGCAAGGTCTGGTTTGACCTACCCGAAATCTTCCTGCCTTTCCCGTCAAACCTTGACTGGGAAAAGGTTAGAGAGGTGCAGATTGTTCCTCGTGCAGGCTACTTTGATGCCGTCTGGATCTGCGAAGCACCCCCCGTTGTGCCCGTGGTTCTAGACCCTGAGAAGTCGCTAGCCATTGATCACGGCATTGACAACTGGCTGACCTGTGTGGATAGCGAGGGCCATAGTTTGATTGTGGACGGCAAGCACCTGAAGGCGCTCAACCAGTTCTACAACAAACGGGTCGCCACCATCAAAGAGGGAAAGCCTCATGCCTTTTGGTGCAGGTTGCTAGATAAGCTCACGGGCAAGCGTAATCGCCAGATGCGGGATGCCGTCAACAAGGCAGATAGGCTAGTGGTCAATCACTGCCTGAAGCATGGCATTGGCACTGTGGTCTTTGGCTGGAATCAGGGGCAAAAAAACGGGGCCAGCATGGGCTGCCAAACCAACCAGAAATTTGTGCAGATTCCTACGGCAAGGCTGAAGAACCGAATAGCTCAGCTTTGCGAGGCCCACGGTATTTTGTTCGTTGAACAGGAGGAAAGTTATACGTCGCAAGCGTCCGCGTTAGACCTAGACAGTATTCCCGTTTACGGTGAAAAACCCGAGGGTTGGAAGGCTTCAGGTAGGCGCATTCGACGTGGAACCTATCGCTCTGCTGCTGGCGTTGAGGTCAATGCCGACTGCAACGGGGCGTGGAATATCGGTCGCAAAGCAAAAGTAACGGGGATGCAAGGCATCCCCGCAAGAGGCGTTTTGACTTCGCCTAGGCGTCTGAGAATTTGGGATCTTCCTGGTGTGTCGATCCTAACTCAGAAGTGCTGTAATCCCTCCGGGGAATCCCCGTCGCTTTAGCGCGGGGAGTAGTCAATCTCCCCCTTAGATTTGTTACAATCCTTGCTAGGATCAATAGATGGCAGGGTCGATTCGTGAGTTGAACTACCATACATTAATTAGCCCGGCTTTAAATTAGCTATGGAACCCCACGGGGAACTGTTTCAACAATAGTGTCTCCCATTCTGCCATGCTAAGGATAGCGTGCGAGACGTTTAGGATTGAAATAGGGCTGCAATGCCTGAAATAACCTCCTAGAGGGAGATAGACTGAATCAACCCAGTTTACCCCTTAACTGTCTATATGTTCCGACACTCGGGCTTAAAACGAGCAAGGCAGGAAACTCAAGGTCAATCCCATTTTAAGAAATCGCCAAATTTACCGTCCAGGTGAACTTAGGAGGAGTAAAATCCACTTGGGGCGATTATGGGAAAGAGTAAAGGCGGTAGCCACCCCCAGTTTTGGGAATCACAAACCCAGGATTGAAACGGGGAACGGAAGGCGTGAGGGAAAACCTATTCCCAATAATCCGACCACTGCCAAT
>NZ_JARPLU010000070.1:0-6698 GCF_032349615.1 Limnospira sp. PMC 1279.21
ATTTTTTGTTACAAAAGTTAACATAATGACCTAGTGATGGCGATAATGCGATCGCAGTAGGGGGAATATTTGGGCTGAGAATTTGCGTAAATTGTTTGACGGAAATTGATAAATAATTATAGGGATAGGTTAATTTATGAGATTCAGAAGACCGAAAGAACTGCTGGGCAAGGTGAATGTCAAAATCGCGCTGCAAATGTTGGGTCGATTAAGCATAATCAGCGTCATATCTTTGGTTCTGGCAACGATTAACAACTTAGGAAATCATAAAAACTACTGGGAGCGGACAATTTTTGCGACGCAGACAGTAGATTTTAACATTTTATCTCACACTTTGCCGACGAAACTTTCCCTGGCGCTGCTAGAGGGAGAAACGGAGGAGTTGCAGCGGACTCTGGACAGTAACTACGGACTGTTCGGGTTAGTAGTCACGAACTGCAAAAGTGCGATCGCCGATTGTCCAGAGCAGGAAATCCTCTACTATTCCAATTCCCGTCGCCTTTGGAAAGAGGGTTTGAAGGTGGAAAACCTAACTAATGAGCCTTACGATCTCCTACGGGACCCGCCGCCATTGTTTGCGGAACGCAAATATACACGGCGTTATCAACCGGAAGCTGACCCGACGGGGATGGTCAACAGAGGGGAAATCATCGGGCGGGTATATTACGTCCGGCGGGTGCCGCCAACCTTCGCGGAGAGTTACGGGAAATGGGCGAGGGGGTTGCTGAGGTTCCAGCACAGTCCTAGTATTTTCTCGCTGACTACGGGTATATTTTTGACGGGGGGTGCAGTGGTTTGGTTGCTGATCGAATTTATGTTGTACCGAAAGCGCCGAGAGAAGAAACAGTTACTGGAAGAGGCGCGGAATATTCGGGAAGAGTTGGAGCAGAAAGTTAAACAAAATGAAGCCCTGATCGCTGTTAGGGAAAAGGGGCGGGAGGAGTTGGAGGACTACCGAAGGGAACAGCAATCGATCGCAACGGAACTGAAAATAGCGATCGCCGACTACGAACAGAAAATCGTGGATTTCCAACATCAACAGGATGATAGCCAGACCTCTCTGCAAGAACTGCGGAATCAATTAGCCTGGGCGGTGGAATATCAGGTAGAGGCGCAAGAGGAAATTGACAGACGCTCTGAGGCGATCGCCAACCTGGAAAATTGCCTGAATAGCCAGAAAAGGGAACAGCAGGAAATGACGCGCACCCTGGAAAAGTTGCAGCGCCAGTTGCAGGAAACCGAAAATCGGGAAAAGAGGACCAATGAGGAGATAGTGAGCCTGAATCAAAAGATTGCGGAACTGACCCGCGAGTATGATCAGGCGATACAGCAATCGGCAGACCTGCAAAGCCAACTGAGGGAACAAGCTGATGTTGAGCAGTTGAGAAGAGCCTTGGAATCGGCTAGGGAAGAATCAGAGTGTATCAAAGAACAGTCCCGAGATTTTGAAGTCTATATCACCGAAGAAAATGAGCGTTTGGCAGCCAAAATCAGACAGTTAGAAAATGAACTGGGGGAACATAGATCGAGAATTTTGTACCTGGAAAGTCGCCTTGAGGATAGGGAGGTAGGTGATCACCATGTCAGTGACTGGATCAAACCTGAAGATTGCTTTACCCCAGCCAACCTCAGTAGATCCAACATATCCTCTCTGTCCAGTTCTGAGGTAATCAGAGGTCTACATCGCTTGGAATTTGTGACTGACCACCAAACAGGGAGCCATGTTCACCTCAAAAAAACCCTTTTTTGTACGGTTCCCCATCCTAACAAAGATGTGCCTTACGGTACCCTCAAAAACATTTTACAATTTGGGAAGATAAGCGAACAAGAGTTGAGGGATAATTTCTGATTTGAGCAACTCGGTTCCCTATTTAATCATAAATGATTGGGGAAATTGGGATGATGGGTGGGAGGGTAGGAGACTAAAATTCCCCAGCATGATAGGAACTCCGAACCAGGGGACCGGAGCGAACGTGAGAAAAACCCATATCTTTGGCGATCGCCCCTAGACGGTCAAACTCTTGGGGGGTCCAATATTTATGGACGGGGAGATGATCGAGGGAAGGGCGCATATATTGACCGATAGTGAGGCGCGCGCATTGAACTTGTCTTAAATCAGCGAAAGTCTGTAAAATCTCTTCTTCGGTTTCCCCATGTCCCAACATGAGACCGGACTTAGTAGGAATAGTCGGGTCAACTTCTCGGACGTGGCGCAACAGGTCGAGAGAGCGATCGTACTTCGCCCCCCGTCGCACAGGAAGCGTCAGCCGTCGCACGGTTTCAATATTATGGTTATAACAAGCAGGTTTCGCCCTCACCACCAAATCAATACGCTGATATTGTTGCTGTTGAGTATCTTCAGCCTTTCCCCCCCAAAAATCGGGAGTAAGCACCTCTATTTGAGTTTGGGGACAAAGCGATCGAATTTGCTCCATAGTAGCCACAAACCAGCCCGCGCCGCCATCAGCCAAATCATCCCGCGCCACAGAAGTTAACACCACATAACGCAACCCCAAAATTTGGACTGCTTCTGCTACCTTGCGGGGTTCATCGTGATCAAGTGGCATAGGAGCATGGCCCTTATCAACTTGACAAAAAGCACAGGAGCGGGTACAAGTAGGCCCCATAAGTAAAAAAGTAGCCGTCCCCTGAGCATAACATTCCCCCCGGTTGGGACAGCGCCCCTCCTCACAAATAGTATGAATTTGTCGCTGTTTGATAATCCGTTGCACCTGCGAGAGTTCACTAGCCGCACCAATAGGACGACGCAACCACTCAGGCATAGATTTAATTGCGTCTCGGTGACGTGATGAGATAGAATCAGGAGTGGTTGACATAATGTATTGATATCTAGGATAGCTATTTTTTATAACACAAAGCAGTTTTCTGCGATGCTGATTATATGGGAACTCACTATAGCAGCTTCTCAAGCCATCAAGTACATTCGGAAGCCCCTCGCCCCGTTTGGGAGAGGGGTTTGGGGTGAGGGTAATGGTTTGATGGCGGTATCCTTGACCATTGTTGGTGATGCCATACTATTCTCGACTTTGTTAAGCTATCAACAGATTTGAGAAGGTTAAGTGCTGCACCAATATTCAGATTATGTATTCATCACCGGGGGAGTAAGCCGTGGCAGGTCGGAAAATTATAGTTATTGATGATAGTAAGGTGATTCGGGTAAAAGTTCGGGAGATGTTACCCCAGGGTAACTTTGATGTGCTAGAAGCGAAAGACGGGAAAGAAGGCATAGACCTAGTGCGCCAAGAACGCCCCAACCTGATTATGCTGGATTTCCTGTTACCTAAACTCAGCGGATGGGATGTTTTTCAGCAA
Organism: Limnospira sp. PMC 1279.21; assembly: GCF_032349615.1. NCBI lineage: Bacteria > Bacillati > Cyanobacteriota > Cyanophyceae > Oscillatoriales > Sirenicapillariaceae > Limnospira > Limnospira sp. PMC 1279.21. Next base: position 3,334 of record NZ_JARPLU010000070.1, read on the forward strand.
ATCCAAGCTAGTGAAGAACTTAGGAAAATTCCCCTGGTGTTGATGTCTGGTCGAAAAGAGGAAGTGACGGAGAAAATTGCTGAACCTTTCGAGTATTTTGAGTTTATCGAAAAACCTTTTGAGAGAGGACAATTGATAGATGCGATCAAGTCGGCTTTTGAAAAGGCTAAGAAACCTCGCCCACCTCTGAAAGTGGCTCCCCCCGCACCTGCACCAACTCAAGAGACAGCACCTCCTCCTGTGGCGGCGACAACGGCGGCGGATGCAGCTAAGATTAAGGCTTTAGAACAGAAAATTGTTGCTATGCAGAGGGAAATGGTAGCCCTGAAAAAACAGGTGGCGCAAATCAAGGCTTTTGTACTCAAAAAAGTCAAGTAGGGGTGAGTAACTGTTAATTATGACCTTAGAATCTTCGTTTCTCAATCAGCTTGAGGGGGCTGCGGATACCCTTATGGAACACTTGGATAATTTTGCTAAGGCGCGAATTCTGGTGGTGGGGGATCTGACTCTGGATGAGTTTATGACTGGTCAGGTGGAGAGGTTGTCGCGGGAAGCACCAGTGCTAATTCTGCGCCATGAAGTTACTCAACAAATCCCAGGAGGGGGAGCTAATGCGGTTTACAATTTGGCTAAGTTGGGGGCTGCAGTGTCGGTGGCGGGGTTGGTGGGAAAGGATGACCAAGGGGAGACTCTCAAGAGGATTTTTCGGGAGGCGGGAATTGATACGGAGGGTATTCTCACAGACGCAGACCGCCCTACGGTGACTAAAACTCGGATTTCTGGACACGCGCGCCAGTCGGTGACTCAGCAAATTGTCCGGGTCGATCGCAAATCGGATGATTTACCCAGCTTGGAACTTCAATGGCGGTTGGCTGAATATATCGAACAACACAGAGATAATGTTGATGGGGTGGTTTGTTCGGACTATGGGGATGGGGTGTTAACTTCCCCGGTTATTGGCGCGGCTTTGGGTCATGGGTTTTCGGTGGTGGATGCTCAAGTTGATTTACAACGCTATCAGGGGGCGATGTTGTTTACTCCTAATGTTCCTGAAGCGGAAAAGGCGGTAGGATATTCGATCGCTAATGAAGAGAGTCTAAGACGTGCGGGGACTGATTTACTGAATTTGACTGGGGCGAAACGGGTGCTAATTACTAGGGGTGAGGAGGGGATGAGTCTTTTTGAATGGGGGGAAAATCAGACGCTACAAGTTAGCCATATTCCTCCGTTTAATGTTTTGGATGTTTTTGATGTGACGGGGGCGGGAGATACTGTGGTGGCGGCTTTAACTTTGGCTTTATCTGTGGGGGCGAGTTTTTGGGAGGCGGCGGTTTTGGGTAATTTGGCGGCTAGTTTGGTGGTGCGTCAGTTTGGGACGGCTACGACTTCTATAGCGGAAATGAAGGAGGCTTTGCGATCGCTTTTGGAAGGTGAAGTTAGTTGAGTTGACTATGAACAGAGTAATCATCCATGATGCCCAAAATCAGCAGTGGTTACTATTTGAACATCCCTGCTATATTGTTAATTGCGATCGTCTCGATCAGGTAATTCCTGCCTTACAACAGATTGATGAAAGTCTCCGGGAAGGGCATTTATGGGCGGCGGGTTTTATCAGTTATGAAGCCTCTAGCGCTTTCGATTCCGCTTTGAATACCTATCCCCCAGATGAGTTTCCTTTGCTCTGGTTTGGGCTATATCAACAACCACAAATTATCACCCCACCCCGCCTCTGTTCGCCATCAGATTATACTGTGGGTGAGTGGTTATCTTCTGTCACCCCCACTGAATATCAGGAGGCTATTAACCAAATTCGAGGTTATATTGCTAGGGGGGAAACCTATCAGGTCAATTATACTTTTCGCCTACGGACGGAGTTTTCTGGGGATGCTTTGGCTTGGTTTTGGCAATTAGTGCGATCGCAACAAGCCGACTATGCAGCATATATCGAATGTGGCGATCGCTTTAGCATTTGTTCTGCTTCCCCGGAACTATTTTTCCAACTCTCTGACCGTCAACTGGTCGCTCGTCCCATGAAAGGAACCGCCGCCCGTGGTTGCACTTTAACCGAAGATAATGCGATCGCCCAATGGCTGCAAAATTCCCCCAAAAACCGCGCCGAGAACGTGATGATTGTGGATATGATCCGCAATGATATTAGTCGCATTGGGGATATTAAAACCGTCCAAGTTCCCGAATTATTTACCGTCGAAAAATACCCAACCCTGTGGCAAATGACCTCCACAGTCACCGCCAAAACCCAGGCTTTACCATCAGAAATCATCGCCGCCTTATTCCCCTGTGCTTCCATTACAGGCGCACCCAAACCCAGAACCATGCAGTTAATTCACCAGTTAGAAACTACTCCCCGCCACCTTTATACTGGAACCATTGGCTTTATCCAACCACAACAGACCCCGAATAATTATAGAACCCAGTTTAACGTAGCCATTCGTACAGTTATCATTGACCACGAAAATAATCAAGCCGAGTATGGCGTTGGTGGTGGTATTCTGTGGGATTCTGACAGCCAGGATGAATACCAAGAATGTGAAACCAAAGCCAAGTTTCTGAGCATCAATAATAGCTGTGATTTTTCCCTATTAGAAACCATGCTATGGACCCCAGAGGCAGGATTTTTTCTCCGGGAAGAACACCTAAACAGGTTATCAGAGTCAGCCATATATTTTGGGATTCCCTTATCCCTAGAACACATCAATCAACAATTAATCGATTTAAGTAAATCCTGGTCAATTCCCTATCGAGTTAGGTTATTAGTTGACCGCCAGGGTGTTCTCAATTACGAAATTTCTGCCTTTGAGAAATCCCCACCTAACCGACAGATTTATTTAGGTTTATCTCCCACGCCCATTAATTCCCAAAACCCTTTTTTATATCATAAAACCACCAACCGCAGCATCTATGAAACCGCCCGGAATTCCCGTCCCGACTGTGATGATGTGATTTTATGGAATGAACGGGGAGAGGTCACAGAAACTACCATTGCTAATCTGATTATTAAAATCAATGATGATTGGCTTACCCCCCCAGTCACCAGCGGTTTACTTCCCGGAACTTTTCGGGGTAGCTTACTCAAGCAGGGTAAGCTCAAAGAGGCTATTATTGATATAGAAACCCTCCAAAAATCGGAGGATATTTATATCATTAATTCTGTCCGCCAATGGCAAAAAGCCACTCTTAAAACCACTAAATAACCTCCTCTCGCCGTCTCTCCATAGGGGGGGTTTATTCATCCTCAGCGCGTGGGGAGATATAATTCACCGCAGAACCCCAGAGGGCGGGTTTATTCATTTTCGGGTGGGGAGATATAATTCACAGCAGAACCCCAGAGGGCGGGTTTATAGGGC
>NZ_JARPLU010000070.1:6708-24966 GCF_032349615.1 Limnospira sp. PMC 1279.21
ATATAATTCACAGCAGAACCCCAGAGGGCGGGTTTATAGGGCGGGTTTATTCATCTTCGGGTGGGGAGATATAATTCACAGCAGAACCCGCCCCTACATTGTACACAGAGGCAATCATCAACAACTGAAAGCGGAAGATAATTGCCTCTGGTGATTAGCTAACAATACTTCGAGATATCCTCGTGACACTCATCAGCCAGATAAGATAAAGCCCGAAAGCGTAACCCTACTAATTGCTCATAGAGGGGGTTAATCTTGCACATGGGGGGGATATGAACAATTTTGTGACCAAAGAGCTTAATATCCCTTTCAAAAGGACACTGAGGAGGAACCATTTTACAAATGAATTTGGCTACTTTGGGGTCATGTAGTTGCCAGTCATCTAGCCAATGCTTGACGGGAGCTAAAACATCTATATGATGGTGATGATGTGCTGGGCGCTTGGGTTCCTTGGGTTCTTTGCAGTAACCTTCTGATAGATCTTCTAAGGTGTGTCTGAGGGAGTCTAAGACTTTGACTTGTAAACCCAAGGCTTCACAAAACTGGTGGAGAAGGTCATCTTCACAGACTGAATAAATGCCGTCAGCCAGCGCGACCATGACGGCGGTTCGCATGAAGTTCTCGGCGAGAATTGGGTTGGGTCCTAAGACTTCTGCTAATTCCTGGGGAGAAATGGGTTCGAGGGTGTTAACATCGATATCTGTTGCGAGGATGTCATGGGTGATGCTGGCAATTAATTCCTGTTCCTCCTCTTGAAACTGACCGTCAGCCCAAGCTAAGGCTAGTAGGCCTCTCATCCAGGCGAGAGTCTGTTGGCTGCTGTATTGGGTGGATTCAGCGATGCTATTCATTGGTTATCCTAGCGCTCGATGTTTCCAGTTTAACTTAGCCGATCGCTCAAAAAAAAGTATATACAATGTTACAAACAGAGCAAAAGCCTACAACCGAATGCTGTAGGCTCAAACTCGCTATAATGTTAAGAACTGTCGCGCGCTATCAACTGCTTCCGGTGAAAATGACTTCCGGGAATTTGGATTGAGCCTCACCAAGGGGCCGCCGCCTGCCTTCCTCTTGCCAGTAGTTGATGACTTCGGTAGCTTTATTGAGTAACTCAATGCGCTCGACATCATTGATCCAGCGCTTGGACTCTAGTTCATTTTTGAGTTCTTCCCAAGCATCCTTGCGTGGCCAGAAAAAGTAGGAGGTCAGTGGACTACTCCCTTTCCCTACTACTTGGTCAACAGCCAGCGCGACGTTATCATCGAGCCAGAGAACTTTTAGAATGAATCTTGACAATTACACCTCCGGGCTAATTTGAGTTAATTGCAAAAAATACACAACACTCGATTATATCGCAGTATCTCTCGTTTGTAACATTTTTGGGTTGACATGAAGGCTATTGTAATTTTTGATATTGATGGGGTAATTCGAGACGTGGGAGGGTCCTATCGTCGGGCGATCGCAGATACGGTAGAACTTTTTACTAAATCCTATCGCCCTACGGTGTCAGATATCGATCGCCTCAAGTCTGAAGGGGTTTGGAATAATGACTGGGAAGCCTCCAGGGAGTTGATTTATCGCTATTTTGAGAGTCAGGGTCAAAATCGCGATGCCATTAACCTGGACTATCGGCAAATTGTAGCCTTTTTCCAATCCCGCTATCAGGGACCAGACCCAGATAATTGGACGGGTTACATTTGTTCTGAACCCCTGTTGTGTACCCCCGAATATTTCCAGCAGTTAACCGATAATGCGATCGCCTGGGGGTTTTTTAGCGGAGCCATGCGAGATGAGGCATTATATGTATTACAGGGGAAACTAAATCTGCCTAATATTGCCCTAATTGCTATGGAAGACGCACCGGGAAAACCAGACCCCACGGGGTTGCTGGCTGTCGTGGGTCAATTGGAACCCCCAGAGTCCCCAAAACCTGTGATTTATGTGGGTGACACGGTGGCGGATATGTACACAGTCGCTAAAGCACAGCAACAGGACAGCACGCGGACTTGGGTGGGTGTGGGTGTATTACCTCCCCATGCTCAAGAAACTACGGAGAGTATAGCATCCTACACCCAGACGCTGAAAAAAGCCGGAGCGACTCAAGTGGTCAATGGCGTACAACAACTAACACCAGAGGTGATTTTCCGGTTAATTGCTGAGTAGTTTCGTCCCACAGCGGCTAGTTTCTGTCCGATTCATCGCTAATCAGGCTACACTAGATGATAATACCAAATTTTAATATCAAACTCTGTTAAAGCCTGCATCTACAATATAAGTCCAGCATCTTGATTTGAATCGGCCGAGTTGGTTAAACTTCTATTAAACTGTGATGGTTACTCAGACAATTTATCCATCGAGTCCAGAATTTCAGCAAGCTATTATTCATTGTGCTGATATTGCTATCATTGCGACCGATCGCAATGGTATGGTTTGCACATTTAATCGCGCGGCGGAAAACCTCCTAGGATATACAGCGTCGGAGGCGATCGACCATATTCACTGGACGGAATTTCATCACCAAGACCACAGAAATACTCGCCACACTGACCAAAAAGAACAGCTACATCAAACCCTCATAGAGCGCGTAATTTTAGGGGAAACTGACGAACAGCAACACACCTATATTCGCCGTGATGGTACTACTGTGGTTGTGTCTCTGTTGATCAGCGGCGTGAGAGACGCAAATGGGGAATTGATCGGATTTTTGGCAATGGTTCGACCACTAGCACCAGAAGCGATCGACACCCAAAAACAGCGACAGCAGTTTCTGCATAATCAACAACAGGCACAAATGGAACTGGCTCGGTCTTGGGAATTTTATCACGGAGATATTGACCAAGCCTTTGAGACCCTGACTCGTATTGCTGCCCGCACTTTGCAAGTAAGTAGAGCGAGTATATGGTTTTATACACCATACCATAATGCCATTGAGTGTGTCAAGTTATATGAGCAGGAAAAAGACTGCTATTCTCAGGGGAGCAAGCTGGAAGCTACCGACTATCCGAGCTATTTTTCCGCCCTAGAAACTACAGAGAGAATTGTGGCAGTAGATGCCCAAAATCACCCCAGCACTAGGGAATTTACCGCCGCCTATCTTCAGCCTCTGGATATTAGGTCTATGTTAGATATTCCCATTCATTTGGGAGGGGAAACTATCGGGGTTCTGTGTTTAGAAAATCAGGGAGAGGTGATTAATTGGGATCTGCAACAACAGAACTTTGCCACCTACCTAGCAGACTGGGTAACTCTAGCTTTGGAGGCTCATGAAAGGGCGATCGCTCAAAGGTCTCTACACCAAAGCCAAAAGCGACTACAAAATATCCTTGATCACGCTCCCGCCATAATTTACATGAAAGACGATGGCGGACGCTATCTCCTAGTGAACCGAGAGTATGAAAAGCGATTTAATTTGCACCGTGATCAGGTGCTGGGTAAAACTGATTATGATTTGTTTCCCCCAGAAATCGCCCTAGCTTTTCAATCGGCTGATACAGCTTTATTAGAGACTCAAGAACCTATCCAATGGGAAGAAGAAATCCGGTTTAATGACAGCTTAAAAACCTACCTATCTAATCGTTTTCTGTTAGAAGATGATACCGGAAAAACAGCAGCTATTTGCTGTCTGGCTACAGATATCACCAACCAAAAACTTTCCGAGGTGGCTTTGCTGGAAAGCGAAGCGACTAACCGAGCCTTATTAAATGCCATTCCTGATTTAATTCTTCAATGTCAGAGGGATGGCACAATCGTTGATGTGAAACCACCCCATAACAGTTCTGACTGGATGTTACCAGAATTATTATTAGGTAGAAATATCCTAGATATTTTGCCTGATGAAGTTGGTAATAATCTCCAAGATGCTCATAATCGCGCTTTATTTTTCTCGGAAATTCAAGCCATTGAATATCAATTACCTGTCAAGAATGGAGAGGAATGGAGGCAATATGAAACCCGCATTATCCGTGGCAACTCCCAAACAGTCATTTGCATAATTAGGGATATTACCGAACACAAACGAGCCACGGCTGAGTTAGCACTTCGCGTACAATTAACGGCTCTCAAATCTGAGGTAGGGTTTGCGATAACTCGTGGGGGTAGTTTATCGGAAGTTATGACTAATTGTGCTAAGACTTTGGGGAATTATTTTGATGATACGATTACTTGTATTTGGGCGATAAATCATGCCAATACTTTACTAGAATTACAAGGTATTGATGGTTTGGATAATCCCCCAGCAAATTTGGCTTTTATTACAGTTGGTTCTCAGCCAATAGGGGTAATAGTGAGTAAACAACAATCGATTTTGAGCTTCGATTTATGCCATGATGCTTGGGGTGAGGATTTTGCCACTATTACCCAGCAAGGTTTAACTAATTTTGTCGGGTATCCGTTAATTGTTGACGGTGCTTGTGTGGGGGTAATGGGTTTATTTAGTCGGGAATTATTGACTAAGCAAGTTTTGGAAACTTTGGCGGTAATTGCTAATCAAATGGCGGTGGTTATTGAATTTAAAAAAGCGGTGGAAGCGTTACAAAGTCGTGAGGAACAATTAAAATTGGCTCTGGAAGGTAGTTCTTTGGGTTTATGGGATTGGAATATCTCGACCGGAGAAGTATATTTTGACCCACAATGGCAACGAATGTTAGGATATGAACCACAGGAAATTGATAATACTTTCCAATCTTGGAAACAATTAATTCACCCCCATGATCAAAAACGAGTTGTGGAGGCTTTAAATGATTCTATGAAGGGTCGCCGCCATGTTTATGAGGTGGAAATGCGAATGCTAAATAGTTCCCAAAAATGGCAATGGATGCTGTCTCGTGGTAAGATATTTAAATGGGATGAACAAGGACGACCCCTGCGAATGACGGGGACTTATAAAGATGTTAGCGATCGCAAACAAGCCGAAATTGAACTATTGCGGGTTAAGGCGGCGGTAGATAGCAGCAGTGATGCTATTGTGATTACAGACCTGGAAGGAAAAGCACTATATTTGAATCGCGCCTTGATTGAAAGTTACGGCTATACTGTGGAAGAATTAAATGCGATCGGTGGACCGATTAAACTTTATATTTCTACCCGGGTTGGTAATAGTATTTTGTCTTCTCTGCAAAATTTGCGATCGTGGAGTGGGGAAGTTGGGATTAAAACTCGCTATGGGGTGATTATTCCTAATTTAGTCCGTGCTGATTGTATTTTTGACACAGCAGAAAATCCCATTGGATTAATTATTGTACATACCGATATTACCGAGCGACGACGAGCCGAGGAAACTCTCCAACAAAAGTTACTACAGGAAAGATTTGTCGGTATTATGTTGGAGCGGATACGCTCATCTTTGAATTTACAAGAGGTCCTGCAAACTGCGGTGGAGGAAGTCCGCTATTTCTTGCAGGTCGATCGCACAGTGATTTATCAGTTTAATGCCGATTGGACTGGCTTTATTGCGGTGGAGTCGGTGGGTTCAGAATGGATGGCTTTGCAGGGTTTAGATATTCGTGATGAGTGTTTTGAGTCTTCCCATGCGCGGTTGTATGAAGATGGCAGAACTAGAGCGATCGCTGATATTTATAATGCTAATTTAACTCGTTGTCATGTGGGACTTTTGGAAGGTTTACAGGTGAAAGCTAATCTGGTAATTCCCATTTTGCAACCGAAAAATGTGGCAAAAGACAATAGTAAACTTTGGGGATTATTAATTGCTCATCAATGTCGGGATACTCGCAAGTGGCAAGCCTTTGAGATTTCTAGCCTTAAACAAATTGGCGTGCAATTGGCGATCGCTCTCCAACAATGCAGCCTCTTTGAACAGGTACAAATGGAACTGGCTGAACGGAAACAGGCGGAAGAGGCTCTCCAAAGATCCGAGGCGAGAGAACGACGCAAGGCTAAACAGCTTGCTACTACTTTGCAAGAGCTGAAGAGTACCCAGGCGCAAATTATCCAAAGTGAAAAAATGGCATCTTTAGGACAGTTAGTGGCTGGGGTGGCTCATGAAATTAACAATCCGATTAGTTTTATTTACGGTAATGTTAATCCGGCTCGACAATATTTAGCCGATTTATTAGATTTGTGTGAATTATATCAGCAGGTTTATCCCGAAACTCATCCCGATATTCAAGATAAGATTGAGGAAATCGATCTGGAGTTTATTAAGGAAGATTTTGGTAATATTTTAGAGTCCATGCAACGGGGAGCCGAGCGGGTCACTAAAATTGTTTTATCTTTGCGAAATTTTGCTAGACTTGATGAGGCTAAAATCAAAAAAGCCGATATTAATGAAGGCTTGGAAAGTACGATCATGATGCTACAAGGTCGCTTTAATATGGTTGCCAAAAAATGCCAAATTGAACTTATTAACCATTGGGGGGATTTGCCGAGAATTGAATGCTTTGCTAGTGAAATCAATCAGGTATTTCTGAATTTATTAAATAATGCGATCGATGCTTTGGAAGACCGGATAAAAGTGGATAGAGACTTTATTCCTACCCTCACCGTCAGCACTTTACCTGTTCATCATCCTAAGTCTGGTAATGTGGGGGTAAAAATCGAAATTGCTGATAATGGTCTGGGAATACCCCAGGAAATACAGTCGAAAATTTTTGATCCATTTTTTACGACTAAATCTGTGGGACGCGGCACAGGTTTGGGTTTATCTATTGCTCATAAAACTATTGTTGAGCAACATGGTGGTTATCTCGAATGTGACTCCCAAGAAAATGTCGGCACTACCATGATAATTAGACTGTTTAATAATTATCTTGATCAGCGAATGTCTAAGGTGGAATAATGATGACAATTGATATAGTGCTTTTAATCAATGCTATTGATGATTTGGAACCTCCCTTTGCCAATTTTTTAGAAACTGCTGAAGTGATGATTACAGTAGCTTCAAGTTCATCGGAAAATTGGCGCGTTGAATGGTTACAGGTTGAAGACGGTATCCCCCCAAATACCATGGCGGCTATTGATACTATTGGGGATATTTGTAGTGACTTTCAATGGCGACCACAAGCCATGAGAGTGATTTATTACTGGGAGGGTAGACCCACAGAATGTCAGCCAAACTCCACCAGTTTGACAACGGCGATTAATCAAGCGATCGCATCATGTAAACTCCATGATGTGACTATTTATATTAACCGCCAAAGTTCCCTAAGTCAAGACTTAATAGACACAGCATATAATCGTCTAGCCGAGGCAACTGGGGGACAGACCTGGGGGGAGGAAAATGCGATCGCTAGTTGGGCAATATTTCTGGAATATTTAACCTTTCACAAACCCGTAAAATCCCCAGCAATTCTCAGATCCAAAACCTTAAAAATAGGCACATTTAACCTATATAACTTAGTTTTACCCAATCGAACTTATTACGAAACTCGACAATATACCCCAGAACTTTACCACCAAAAAAAGACCTGGATTTCTCATCAGTTAGCAACCATGCAAGCCGACATCATCGGATTTCAAGAAATCTTTGACCCCGAAGCACTACAAGAAATTCTCGCCGCCACCGAATCCTATCATAACGCTCATTTAATTACCACGAATCCCACTCGTGATAAACCCGTAGTAGGTCTCTGTTCCAAATTACCAATTATCTCCTGGCAAATTTATGATAAATTCCCCCCAGAGTCTCAAATAGATATAGAAGGAACTATGATTCCCATTAACCATTTTTCGCGACCTGTGTTAGCAGTTAATATTCAACTACAAGACAGCCTACAGTGTACGGTTTTTGTTGTGCATCTAAAATCCCAGCGTCCCCAAATTCCCGAAGGAGTAGATAGCCAAGATCCCGTAGAAAAAGCCAAAGGAAAAGTCAGGTCTTTACTGCGTCGATCCGCCGAAGCTACTGCTTTACGATGTATTATGCTCAAGACTTGGAGCCATAGCCAAAATCCGATTATTATTTTAGGAGATTTTAATGATAGTGATTTAGCCATTACCACCAAAATTATGGCGGGGGATATTTCTTGGAAAAAAACCCGATTTAAACCAAACCACAACCATGATGAGTTACAGCTTTATAGTGTCAAAGATATTCAGGCTAGGCAAAGTTACCGAGACTGCTACTACACTTATATGTATAATGGTTATTATGAAACTCTCGATCATATTTTGGTTAGTCAAGAATTAGTTTTAGAAAACTCCCGCCAAGTTGGGAAGGTTAGTTATGTTGCCTTATTCAACGATCACCTTGTAGACCAAAGCCTAAGTGATGAATCAATAGAACCCTGGAAGTCAGATCATGGACAGGTGGTGGCGACAATTCAATTAAATGGCTATTCTTGATAACACTGTGGTATCTTGGTGTCTGTTTGGCGTATCGCTACCCAAATAAGCAACATATACCCAAAAAACAACTGGGTTGAGTACAATGTTAATATTTCCTATTTATCAATCCCTTGACCATGGGGGTTCAATAGCTTACCCCACAACCTAGACTAAAATACATTATGAGTTATAAACAGTCAAATAACCACCAAGAATCAGATATTTTGATTGTTGATGATACGCCAGGAAATTTGCATCTACTGTCGCGCATTCTTAGAAAAAAAGGGTATCAAGTTCGTGAGGCGATCGACGGCAAAACGGCACTAGAGGAGGTCAATAATAAGTTACCCGATTTAATCCTGCTGGATATTATGATGCCTGATATAGATGGTTATACAGTTTGTAATCAGCTTAAATCCGATCCTAATACAGCAGAAGTACCCATAATTTTTCTGAGTGCTTTGGACGATATTTTTGACAAGGTGAAAGCCTTTGAAAGTGGTGGAGTAGACTATATCAGTAAACCCTTTCAGTTTCAGGAAGTCTTAATCAGGGTAAAAAATCAACTAACTCTCCGGCGAACTCAACAGCAATTACAAATTTTAAATACCCAACTAGAAGCAAGAGTTGAACAGCGAACTAAAGAATTAGAAATTGCTAACAGTAAACTCCGGGATATGGCTTTTCGTGATGAGTTAACTAATTTACCAAATCGAGCCTTATTTTTGGAACGTCTGGCTGATGGTATTGACATCAAACAGCAATATCCTAACTATCAGTTTGTGGTGTTGTTGCTAGACTGCGATCGCTTTAAAATGATTAACGAATCCCTCGGACATTCCGTAGGTGATCAACTATTAGTCGCTATTTCCAAACGTCTAAAATCCCTGCTAAAACCGGAAGACACCCTGGCTCGTTTAGGAGGCGACGAATTTGCGATTATGGTTAATAAAATCGAGGATATGGCGGAAGCCAAAACCATTGCTCAAAAAGTTCTTGATAGTTTTTCCCATCCTTTTGTCTTGCCAAATCAAGAAGTATTTATCAATGTAAGTATTGGCATATCTTTGTCACATTTAGATTATCAAAAACCGGAACATATACTACGAGATGCAGATACAGCCATGTATCGAGCCAAAGACTTAGGCAAAGGTCAATATCATATATTTGACCCGAGTATGCACCACCATGTTTCGGAAAAGCTGCAACTTGAAAACGATTTAAGGCGAGCCATTACTAATAATGAATTTCTAGTTTATTATCAACCCATAATCCATCTAAAAACCGGAAAAATCGCAGGTTTTGAAGCCTTAATTAGGTGGCAACATCCCACCAAAAAATTAATTCCCCCCGTCTTATTTATTCCCATAGCCGAAGAAACAGGTTTAATTAACGCCATTGGTTATTTAGTGTTAAAAAGTGCTTGTGAGCAATTCAGAAGCTGGCAAGAAAATAAACTTATTAATGATTCGATGTTTATCAGTGTGAATGTATCCGCGAGACAGTTTGCTAATATGGAGCTAAGTCAGCAAATACAACAAATTTTAGAAGCCACCAAACTAGATCCCCATTGCTTAAAATTAGAAATAACAGAAAGCGCAATTATGGATAACCCGAAAACAGCAGTAGCTATTCTGGAAGGTTTTAAAAGCCAAAATGTCCGACTAAGTATTGATGATTTTGGCACGGGATACTCTTCTTTAAGTTATCTGCATAATTTCCAAGTTGACACTCTTAAAATCGACAAATCTTTTGTGCAAAGAATGGATAATAATGGTTCAAGTTGCGGCTTAGTTCCCGTGATTGTTAACATTGCAAAAACCATGAAAATGGGGGTAATTGCTGAGGGTGTAGAAACCCCCGAACAACTGTCATTATTGAGAAGTTTAGAATGTGAGTTTGCACAAGGTTATTTATTTTCTCCACCGCTACCCGAAAGTTCATTGCTCGATTTAATCTCCGGAAATCTAACATGGTAAATAATTTCGCTAGTTTTAACTCCTAAATAATCAATACTTAAAACTATTAAAAGCCATGAATTATGAATAATCATAATTTTGCATCAGCCGATATCTTAATAGTTGATGATGTCCCAGAAAATATTAGGTTATTATCAACTATGTTAATGGAGTTTGGATTTCGGGTGCGGAAATCTATTAACGGTAAGATGGCACTCATGGCAGTTAATGCCTTAAAACCGGACTTAATTTTACTTGATATCAATATGCAGGGTCTCAATGGTTATCAAGTTTGTCAAGCCTTAAAAAACAATCCAGAAACTTCGGAAATTCCGATTATTTTGGTGAGTGCTATTAATCAAATTGAAGATCAAGTTAGGGCTTTTCAAGTGGGAGGAGTGGATTATATCACGAAACCTTTTCAAGTAGAAGAGGTGATGGCGAGGATTAACAATCAACTAAAAATCCCAAATCTGCCAAGAGATAGATTTACAGCTTCAAAATCAGCAACTAAAAGCGACCCAAAAGCAGTTAGCAGCCACCCAAGTTGAACTAATCCAAAAGCAGACAATGGTAGCCTTAAATCAATTATTAGCAGGGATTTTTCATGAACTTAATAATCCGATTAATTTCATTGCTGGCAACCTTGAACCTGCCTATCAATATTGTCAAGATATCATTGAGTTAATGAATTTATATCGACAAGAATATCCCCATCCTTCCCCCAGGATTTTAGACCTAGCAGAAAAACTGGAACTAGATTTTGTTTTAGAGGATCTTCGGAACTTAATTAGATCCATGAAAACAGGGATAAAACGGATTTATCAAATCATGTTAGCTTGGCGAATTTTCTGCCGCACCACCAATGAAGCAGATATGAAATCGATTGATTGGCATTAATCTATCAACAGCATTTTGCATTTAATAAAGCATAGATTGCAGGGAAACGATGATACTGTTGATATTCAAGTTATTAATAAACAGGCGAAAAATTTGCCGAAAATTAACGGTTATCACGGCTTAATTAATCAAGTATTTATGCACCTAATTAATAATGCTATTGATAGCTTAATATCTGCTCAAAATCAAGGGGATGATTCCGACTGGGTTCCGACTATTTGGATAACCACAGAACAAGTTAATCCTAACCGGGTAGCGATTCGGATTCGTGATAATGGTGTGGGAATTGCGCCGGAGTGACAATCCCGTTTATTTGACCCATTTTTCACTACTAAAACTGTGGGCAAAGGGATGGGATTAGGACTAGCTACCAGCTATCAAATTGTGGTAGAAAAACATCACGGACAGTTGATTTTATCTTCTCTTCCTGGAGAGGGGGCAGAATTTCGAGTAGAATTACCGATCGCCCCAATTTCCCAAGATAGCGTAACTTAACCATTATCGATGAGTTTAGCGATCGCCTCATTTAAAATAGGCGGCCATTGTCGTCTAATTTTACCAGTTTGGCGATCGATAACCACCAGAGTAGTAGTGGCGCTAACATAGCGTTGACTACCGTCTAGGGACTCAATCTCAAATTCCCAGGGAATGCGAACTTTTGTCAAGCCAGCAATACGATTTTTAACCTTAATGCGATCGCCCATGTGTACAAATTGATGATAGCGGATTTCCAACTCAACCACAGGCAACTCAAACCCCAAAGCCACCAACTGATCATAACCAACCCCCACAGACCGCAACGCCCCAATACGGGCCTCTTCCATCCAACCCACATAAGTCCCATGCCAAACCGCCCCCGCATAGTCAGTTTGATGTGGGAACACTTCCACCAGATACTCAAACCAATTTGAGGTCTTAGTGGGCTGATCTTGTGAACTAGGATATTCTAATCGAGACACTTTACAATTCGTTCCAAAACGCTACATTTCTACAAATTATCAGTTAATCAGCCGCTTTGTCCTAAGTTATATAATAGTGCGTTTGATAATGAGCGTTGTTTTGAATTTTGGGCAAAACCTATGATCAATAAAATTTTAGTTGCTGTTGCTGGTCGTGGACTGTGCGAAGAGATGCTAAATATGCTGATGGATTTACCATCTCTGCAACAGGCATCTATCACCCTTCTCCATGTAGTCCCCAGCCAAGTCACGGCTGAGGGAATGTCCGCCAAACTAGAAGAGGGAGGCAAAATCCTCGCCCAAGCCGTCCAATCCGTGAAAGTTGATCCTCAGCGAGTTAATCCTAGACTCAAACAAGGTGATCCCAAAGATATCGTTTGTCAGGTAGCAGACGAAGAAAACGCCGATCTAATTATTATCGGTTCACGGGGGTTAGGACGACTGCAAGCCATTTTAGAAAACTCAGTCAGTCAATACGTTTTCCAACTCACATCTCGGCCTATGCTGTTGGTCAAAGACGATACCTATATCAAGAAGCTACGGCGGGTCATGGTAGCTTACAATTCATCCCCAGAAGCCCAGGAATGCCTAAAAACGGCGATCGACTTTGTGAAAGACATCCAAGGCGGACAATTAATTATCGCCCATGTTAATAAAGATCTCAGTGGCCAATCAGCAGAAGACTACACCGCCAATGCGGAAAACGACCCAGTTTTAGCCCCGGCGGTAGCCCAAGCCAAACAAATGGGACTTAGTTATCGTTGTGTTACCGGAACCGGAAAACCCGGCCCGGAAATTTGCCGGATCGCAGAAGATATCAACGCGGATCTGCTGTTGCTGGGTTCTCCCGATCGCCGTCCCACGGTAGCCAAGAGTTTCATTGATATTGATCGCCTACTGGGGAATTCCCTATCCGACTATGTGCGAGTTTACGCCAACTGTCCAGTGTTATTAACCCGTCACGGCGGGTAAAAGTTTAGGGCGGGTGAGAGACTGATTAACCCGCCCCAGACTTAATTTTAGGGATAAAAACTCAACTGAGGTAGTCCGAGAGTTTCCGACCATCCCTTCATAATATTAAGGCATTGAACCGCCTGTCCAGCTTGACCTTTAATCAGGTTATCAATAGTAGAAATCACGATCGCCCTATCGGTGCGTTGGTCTACCTCAATACCGATATAACAAAGATTTGTGCCACAGGCCCATTTACTTTGGGGGAAAGTTCCCCCAGGTAAAACCTTAACCCAGGGAGAATTTCGGTAAAATGCCTTATAAATGGTCAGCAAATCTTCCCGCACCAAACCCGGGTCGCGCAAGTTAGCGTAAACTGTGGCCAAAATACCCCGCACCATAGGCATTAAATGGGGAGTAAACTGCACCTTCACATTATGTCCAGCCAAATCACTACAAACTTGCTCAATTTCCGGGGTGTGGCGATGGTGTCCACCAATGCCATAGGCTGAAACCGAGGCATCTGCTTCGGCCAATAACATATTAGTTTTGGCTTGTCGTCCCCCACCAGAAGCACCCGATTTAGCATCAATAATGGCACTATCAGGGACAATTAACCCCTGTTTTAATAGGGGGGATAAAGCCAACAAACTAGCGGTCACATAGCAGCCAGGACAGCCCACTAATCGCGCTGAGGCGATCGCATCTCGGTATAGTTCCGGCAAACCATAAACCGCCGTCCTAGCCACATCCAGATCAGCGCTTCTTTCTTTGTTATACCACTTGGTATAGGTATTTAAATTAGTAAACCGATAATCAGCAGACAGATCCAGAACATAACAGCCTTTTTCTAGCAGTTGCGGAGCCATTTCGCAGGCCAAACCATTCGGCAAAGATAGAAACACCACCTCACACCGACTAGCAATTTTATCCAAATCAATTGGTTCAATCATCAACTCCACCTGATGACCCAGGTGGGGATATAAACTACAAAAAGGTTTTCCGGCGCTACTTTCTCCTCCTAAATAAACAATTTCAACCAGGGGGTGATCCTGTAATAAGCGCACCAGTTGCACCCCACCATAACCTGATGCACCCACAATTCCGATAGGTGTACGTTGATTACTCAGTTAAACTAAGCAAGCCAGTCACCCAGCCTACTCGTCTCCAAAACCGTGCATGAGACTTTCACCTCACACGGCTCCTCAGAATCAAGCTATGCTGTTATACTGTATGTTTAAGAAGGCTCACCCATTTTCCCTTATGGAAACAGCCAAACCTACAGCCACCTGTTTCTGTACCTTGCCAGTATTTTCGCCGCCAATAGTTAATAGGTTTATCCGGGTGACGACGTTTCGCCCAACTCCGCAATTTTTGGTTAATTAACCTATCTAAATTTCGGTGAATTTTGCGGTTATTAGCCCATTGATATTGACCAGACCAATCCTCAATTTTCCGATTCAGTAGGTTAATTAAATCCCCTTGACGACTGGCTTTATGGCTACTAACTATCGCCGCCAATTCTCGATAGTGTTGATGGGCAGATTCTCGACTAGGGCTGATAGTCGTATGATAGTTTAATCCCCGGCGATGATGATTTTTAAACTGGCGAATATGAAACCCCAACAGGTCAACACCCGGAGAGTTTTCGTCAACACAATTAGCCGTGTTCGTGACAGCATAGAAATCAGAAACTGGGGAAATTTCCCATTTGTCTAGCCACTCACTAACGGCTTTTTGATAGATGTTGATATTCCTCATGTCACCATCTAAAATCACCATAATTTCGCCGAATCGAATCAGAGTAGTTTCCGGGTTGCCCTGTTCCCTGATTAAGCGACTCAATTGGTGGTTGAACTCGACGAGTGCGATCGCATCCAAGAAACACCCCAAAGCCCCATCAATCCGAGCCTTATTCAAAGCCATAAAGCGCGGTAAATCCGGCAACCTTTGAGCCAAGATTCTCGGTTGACCCAGCCTGGCTAAATCAACAACCCAGACAAACTTAGGGCCATTTTCCAGACTTTGAGCGATCGCTTGCAACAGTTCCCCAACCGATGAAACCCCGAAACTACTATCATCATCCAACTCCCAACGAGCCCGCCATTCCGGTTCCAAAGCCCATTGCATCAAACACTCTTGAACAGCTATAGAACCCCCATCACAAATATCACTAGCAAGATACCTCACAGAAGCCGAACGACAGAGCATTTTTTGGAGTTTACGGACCACCTTAATCTCACCCCGTTTCGAGGCGCGGTAAATCCGTTGTTGCAGCTTCCATAGACCACGTTGCCAACAGTTTCGGCGGCCTTTCATCTCCCCCTTCACCGTCAACAACGACTCATCTACGCATACCATCCTCGTCCCTATCAGACTGGCTTTAGTCTTCTTCACAGCAACTCACTCATTCAGCACAACAACTCAATTCCGTGTGTCCGTCTGCATATCCCCGATTTATAGTCGGGGCCTTCGCTTCTGACACCATCCCTCCCCTAAGCCGCCTGGAATACCCAGTTATCCGCCTTGGTTGACTACTCAGTAATAGGCTAAAAACCCACCGAGAGCAACTTAGGGGTTATCCCGTTCCGAAAATCGCTTTGGTTCCTGGCCTTAGAGTCTTCCTTTCTACCGGGGGCCCTTTGAGTGCCTAGTTATTCCCTACAGAAATAACCTGTTAACGTTGGCAACAACAACGTTTTCTCGCCCCATACATATAAGGCAGGGTATACCCGCCTAATTTGGAGTCTAACGGTAGTTCTCCCAGAAGTTCGCTTCCCTACTCATAGCCAGCTACAGGGCGCTTAAATCCCCATTTAACAGGGTTTACGCCCAATTCCCGCTTCACGGATTGATGACCAGTCGCTACCGTGGGGAACTGTTTTCACTCCCGCACTTGGAGGGTTGGACTTGGAGATTTTTTGATTCTGATACTTCCCATATTGGGACTTTTCAGATTTCCGCACCAACAAGCGATATTCAGTTGTCAAGGGTTTATATCCCCTTGCAGCCTTTCCCCCAGGGGATTTTCCCCAGTTTCAGGCTAACGGGTCGCACTATTGCATGACTCCTAACATGATTAGCTTTTGAGATAAGTCTTGTGACTTACCCAGACCTTTTAGAACCTTTGATAGAGACTTTCACATCATACCCATCCTAGTTCTGTTGCTGCATTGTAGTATCAAATTTCCCCATAGTGCAGAAGTCTATATTCGCCATCCCATTTCTGACAAGGTTTTTTTGAGCAGTTTGGCCTGGTGGGGGTTGGTTTGTTCATATAGGCTTATGGCTGTTTGAAAGGCTTTCAGACTATCGGGAATGTTGCCAATACCTAACAAAGCCGCCCCTAAATTTTGGTAGGCTTCCCCATGGTGAGGGTTAAGAGAAATCGCTTTTTGATAAGATGCGATCGCTTTTTGGGAATTTCCCATCGCCCGTAGAGTCATACCCAGATTATAGTAACCTAAGCTAAATAATGGATCAATTTCTATCGTCGTTTCATAGGCACTTTGGGCCCCTTTTAGGTGGCCCCTCTCTTTCAGCAGATTTCCCAGATTATTATAAGCCCCTATTTTTAATTGAGGGAATACATTAACTGCGATCGCCTTTTTATATTGTGCTTCCGCCGCCTCTAGTTGTCCCCTTTTGCTATAGGCAATTCCTAGGTGATAATGCAATTCATACATAGTCCCCCCCTCAATTCCAGATGCCTGCTTTAGCCCTTTTTCTAACAGGTCAATACCTGCTGAGAGTTTACCTAATTGCACATACAGAGCCCCTAATTTACTCGCTAAGTAGGGATCATCGGGATGCTGTTTTAAATAGCTTTCCATAGCTTGACAAGCCCTTTGTTGTTTATTCCTGGCGGCGATCGCATCCGTGCTATATCCATAATGAGCGATCGCTATTTCCGGAATAGAACCTATCCGCCAGTCAGGTTCCCGCCGCAAAATCTCCATCACACTATCATCAACCAAAGCATGATAAGGGCGAGAAAAATACAGATCCGGATGATTTCTAAACAGTCGCGACACCAAAGAATAAGGAGACTGCACCGCCCCTATTTCCTGTCGCACCAAGTTAATCAGCAAATAATCTTCCTGGTTAATCAAGCTCCGAATTTTCGGAATAATCCCCTCCCTTAATCGCTCATCTGCATCTAATACCAAAACCCAGTCACCTGTCACATATTTTAAACCCGCATTTCTCGCCGCCGCAAAGTCATCACACCAGCTAAACTCATACACTCTCGCCCCCATATTTTTAGCTACTTCCGGCGTTCCATCTCTAGAACCTGTATCCACCACTATCATTTCATCTACTAACTTTCCCACCGTCTGTAAACATTCCCCTAACTGATGGGCTTCATTTTTGGCAATTATACAAAAGCTAAGTTTCATCTCTATCAACTTTATCCAAAACTTTGAGTATTATTATACCCAATCTATTCCTATCTCCAAGTCCCTCTCCCCCCCTGGGAGAGGGATTGAGGGTGAGGGCAATGTATTAAGCGACTGGTGAACCAGCTGTAATTTACCCAAGTCTGGGATAATTACTACAACTTAATTAACCATTAATTGCCTACTTATTAACCCTAGATTCATCCATTTTATACTACCCAAATTCCCAGGATTTATAGCATTAGTAAAGGTGGTTAGGACGCAGCTTAGAGAAAGGAATCCATGGCATCATGGAGAGAATCAAACTGCTCAATGCAGTGGCGAATGCGGGCTTTCAACCACGACCAACATTTCTCTATCTTGTTGAGGTCTGGCGAATAAGGTGGTAGATAGAGCAAACGGCATTGAGCCGCCTCCACTAGCTCAGGAATCCGTCCCCCTTTATGAAACGTTGCATTGTCTAGCACTAGAGTCTGACCTGGCTTCAGTGTTGGAATTAAGATGAACTCCAACCACAACTCAAACACTGTCCGATTACAACAACCCTCAAAGGTAAAGGGGGCTAAGAGTTGTTGATGACACCATGCCACAATCATGCTCACCCTGCCCTGCCTCTTCCCGGATTTGAGGGCATGGAAGCGTTGTCCTTCCTCACAGTAACCATAAGGATAATCCGAGTCTTGACTATTGATGCCAGCTTCATCGAGGTAAACCAACTCTTCCGGCTCCATATGTTGAATCTGAGCAATAAACGCCTCTCGCTGTTGCTTCCAACGTTCTTGGTAGCCGTAAGTTTTTTTCTGGTGAAGA
>NZ_JARPLU010000071.1:0-10446 GCF_032349615.1 Limnospira sp. PMC 1279.21
TATTGTACCTTATTGTCCTAAGATGTAAAGCAAATCTTGGATTAAATTCTGGCTCACCGCCCTAAATCGTGCATAGCATTAATGATTTCGGCGCAATTATGAGCGATCGCCTCTAGTTCCTCCCGCTTACTGGACTTGGGGGGGTCCATAGGTTCACCAA
Organism: Limnospira sp. PMC 1279.21; assembly: GCF_032349615.1. Taxonomy (NCBI): domain Bacteria; kingdom Bacillati; phylum Cyanobacteriota; class Cyanophyceae; order Oscillatoriales; family Sirenicapillariaceae; genus Limnospira; species Limnospira sp. PMC 1279.21. The sequence continues at coordinate 161 of NZ_JARPLU010000071.1, forward strand.
TTCTGACGGTGACGGGAACTGGTCTGGGTATAGCAGAGCCTTTGTTAAAAATAGCATGAGTTCCCCACAGACACACAGGAATTAGGGGAACCTGTGCTTTGGCTGCAATTAATGACGCGCCCAATTTCGGGTCTGTGATGCGACCGTCGGGGGTGCGAGTTCCCTGCAAAAATACACCAGTGGCCCAACCTTGTTCTAGGGAATTGAGAGCGGCTCGGATCGCATTGCGATCGCCAGCACCCCGTTTAACTGGATAAGCGCCATATAGGGAAATCGCCTGTTTCAGGACGGGAACCTTAAAGAGTTCCTCTTTAGCCATAAATGCTACGGGTCGCTTGACGCAGTTGGACAGCATTGGGGGGTCAAAATCACTAGCATGATTACTAACTACCACAATGGGTCCGGTTTGGGGCATCCGTTCAGCATTATAAATGCGACCACGAAAATAGACATGGAGCATGGGGCTAACCACAGACCACTTAAACAGGTGGTAGAGGACTAAACTTTCGAGTGGTTCACGGTTTTTGACCACGGAAACTTGAGTTGGTAAGGGTGGAAACTGTGATCTAGCCTATCAGGTTTTGGCAGCAGTGGGGTTAAAAGTTATTCGCGAGCCATTACGGGACTGCTACCTAAAACCAACTGGATGGGACAGAGGCACAATTGTTGTTCGGTATCGGAAAAGTGTGTTTATGATGCGCGACAGGCGCTGTCTTTGGAAGAGATGGTGAGGCCAATTCTCTCTCAGCTTGGCAAAAAATATAATGGCGTGGCGACTTGATTTTGAGAAGAAAGGGCGATCGCAGTTTGTTTGTGTTCAGAGGGCGCGATCGCCTTTTTTGTCTATGGAAATAATATGTGTGTGAAATCAAATCTTCATCTGAAAAACTGATATACAAAAATTAACCTAAAATCAAGAATAAAAATCAAGCAATCTCAATTTTGATGATGAGTCCAACCAAATTCACCGTAAGTTTCTCCCATAGATATCATGGACAATGCTTCTCTAATGTAAGCAACAGTATTTTCTGGAGGTGAATTAACCGGAAACCAGTCTGCAAAGTCACATTTTTCAGGTTCCATATTAGTTGGCTCTCCATACCATTCTAAAGCTTGAAAAAATAATGCAATTCTTGCAGAGTTAGTATAACTATGCAATGTTAAAACTAACATCAAATTGGTAGATTTAATCATTACACCTATTTCTTCTTTGGCTTCACGTAAAGCACCCTCTTTTGCAGTTTCATTTTCTTCAAGATGCCCCGCAGGTAAGCTATATTTTCCATCTTCATAACCAGTGTTGTAACGGCGCAACATAAAAACTTGTGAATCTCTTATCAAAAGTATATGTAAATCTACTGTGATCATCGGGCGATTTTTCTTTAATATCATTTTAAAATCCTCTGAAAAAACAAAACTTTTTATATTTTAATTTTTACTTAGTGTCATTGATTAATGAATGTCAAAATATTGACTAATTAGCAAATTAATTTAAATTATAAATACATTGTAAAACTATTTATAAATATTGTACAATTAAGATTTTTATTATTTACATTATTAAATGAATGATTGTCTATTAATTTATATTTTTTAGCATCTTATTGGGTAACGAAAATAGATTTCTAGCAAATAACGCTCAAAGTCGGATATGTAGATTCTAACTCGATCGCAGATTTCTATTATATGCTGAAAGTATCCAATTGCCTTTACCGTTCCAGCTACTCGATCTCTTTCTCCAAGAAGTCGAGCAAGAAGTCGGCATTCCTCAAATTCAGAAGATTCTATAATCGAGTAATCATTGAGTGAAAATGAAGAATCTAAATTAGTAAGTTGACAATTAAATTTATAGGCAATTCTCCGGATCAATCTTTTTTCAAAAATCTCACCTGAAAAATCATGATGTAGTCCGTATCCTTGGAGATATAATTCTTTTTGAAGGTTTTTTATACTCATATGTTTTTGATTTTTTATCAAGCTAGAAAGATTAAGAGGTAAGGATATTATATCTAGTTCAAGCACACCTTGTTCATATGAATCAGGAACGTGAACTAGATTGAAACAACGACTTGATGCTTGAAATTTACTTCTAATACTAGCTCGATTGATTTCCAAGTCTGGAATAGCAAATCCTTTTAGCTGAAGCAAAGTGTGATGATTGAAACCATCCATTATGCAGTAAATTGCCGGCCCAAAGCTAAAAGCTTGCCGATTGAATTTCCAAAAATCTACCTTATAATTGAAGTTTGATCCATACATAACTTCATATAAGCTTTCATCAACTCTGCCAATTACTGCCACTGTCAAAAATGCTCCTTGACCTTCCAAAAACTGAAGAATATCTAAATACTTGCCTCTGATAACGCTGTCCGGCTTAAAACACAGTATGCTCGTCATAAAGTCAGATATTTGATTTCCATAATCTGCACACAGATACTATATCATTATAAATATTGGATGGGGATTTCCCTATAACCACCTCTTCAGCAGGACATCCTCCATGACAAGCATTGTTAACTTCAAAGTTAGTACAAGCAGGAGTATTCAATACTTTCATAAAAAGCTCAAACTCATTCTCCTTGCGATTTATACTAATACTCCCATCACAAATATTGAAAAAATTCAGATTAGTATCAAATAAGTATGAGCAAATATATGCTTTTCCATCTGGGAAAACTGATATTCTATCCATTGTACGACCAATACAACCTTGATAACCTTGCTCTACAAATTTGTCCATATCAGATCTTAGGGTGTAAGTTGGCTGATACCAGATTTGAGTCTTCCATTTTCCTTTTTCTTGCTCTAGCCGCTTATAAAAGTTTATCCATTCATAAGGTTCGACAATCCAATCGTCATTTTTTCTTCCACTCCCAATCCCTGAGAAGACATGAAATTTAACTAAAGTTACACCTATTTCGTCTGCTATCGACAATAAATTCAAGCTTTCATGAATATTGAGATTGTTGACGGTACATATTATCCGCACTTCAAACCCAGCTTCACACAAAATCCTTATCGTTTCCAAGGTCTCTTTGAATTTGCCATGACCACGAATAATATCATGAGTCTTTGAAGAAGCGCCATCTAAACTGACTTGAACGTAGGCAAAGATAGACGGATGAATTAAGGACAATCTTTTCCGAGAATTACGCAAGCCATTTGTTGTGAGAATGATTTTTTCATATCCGCACTTGTAGGCATATTCTAGTATTTTTTCAAATTCTTTATGAAGTGTTGCCTCACCCCCAAGAATTGTCAGCTTACTGCTGCCCATTTGTCGCCAAAACATTAAGCTATTGCACACTGTTTTATAAGGCATATCGAGAGCTCTGTCTAGCCTGTCACCCATATAGCAGTGGCCACATCTCAATTCACATTTTTCTGTGATATAAAGATAAAGATTACGAAATCTCCCGTAAGGGATTCGCTCACTTGTTTCTGGGAATCTTGCCCATCCATAAAAATCGCTTGGGTTGTTTGTCGTATCATTAATAAGATCAGGCATGGCTAAATAATCCCTAATTGATGTAGTTGATCGCAAACCAGTTTAAAACGTTCTTTGGTTAACAACTTTTTCTGTTTCTCTTTGTCACTTTCTTGGTCAGATCCGTATTGCCACCAAACGTCTCCAGAAGCTTTGTCCATGACTAAAAATTTATTCGTAACTGACGGGCCTCTAACTATGACTGAAACCGTGTAAGGCTCTGCTTTTATAGAGTGAATAGCATTAGGGTTTAAAAAATATGAAGAACCAACATTTTCTGACCTAACCATAATATTGACTAAACTATCTAGGCTACTTTTCTCATTTAGACATTGCTCCTTAGATAAATATAAAAAATGTTTATAAGAACCAGACAATATAATAGAACCATAAGCCCAACGGTGATTATGAGGTCTATCTATATAACCAGGCAAAAAAAGATGAATCCTAATACGGAATCCAGATGGATCATTGTAGATCACTAATTTATCTAGAATATCGTAATGTTCACACTTATTAAACAGCTCTGGGCTTTGAGGAATCTTCAGTATACAATCTCTTAGTTTGTCTTGGTTATTAAATATTGAATATAAAGCATGGCTAATTTTATCCTGAGCATCCTCATAGTTATCCCAGTCTATAGTTCTTAATAATTGAATTTCATTTGAATAAAAACTCATCATTGCTATGATCTACTGAATCCTGTTATTAAGGTGACTTAAGGTAGATGGTATGAAAATTAATAATGCTCAACGAGCATATTTTTATTGAGTCGTGCTCAAAAATAAATCAACCATAATGTTTTGCTCGCTTACTTTACTTATCTACGCTTACATAGTAAACCCTTGATTTTCATCCTGCAACCAGAAAAAACAAGATTTCATGGGGAGTTTTGTAACAAAATGTTAAGCAAAACCAGAAAAAACATGATCTGGTGGAGAGTTAGGCTATAATCTCGGAAACTTTTACCATATCTCAAGTAGATGACGATTAACTATGACTATTACAGAACTCTTAAAGGCTGTCGATCGCTTGGTGGAGAAGCAAAGGGGAAAGCACCTTAATGATTTTGAAAAAGTGGTGATTAAAGGTCTCTGGTCGGGTCAAACCTATAGCGAAATTGCTGAGGAATGCGGCTATCATCAAAATCATGTGGGCGATGTCAGCCGTCAGTTATTTAAAATTTTATCTCAAGAATTAGAAGAAGATATTAATAAATATAATTTCTGCTGGACTATTGAAAGGGTAGTCACTTCACGTCAGTTTGTGATAGGTTTATTTAACAGTAATATTACTTGGTGTAATCCTCATACCTTAGATGATGTTAATTTATCGGGTTCGAGTCAGCTAAACGGCGATATTGAAACGAATTATCACGATTTACACTTAGCGCCTAAAATTGTCAAGTTTTGCGATCGCACTGAGGAACTCAAAACCCTGTCTAATTGGGTGTTAAATCAAAACATCCCCCTCATCTCAGTTTTAGGATTACCCGGTATCGGTAAAACCAGCCTAGTTAAACGATTTATTGATCTGAATATAGATAAGTTTGATGCGGTCATCTGGAAAAGTCTGAAAATTCAACCTGCTTTAGACCATAATATCACCAGTATATTAACTAAAATGGGTTATGTCAACCCCAATTTAAGTGAAGATGAAACGCCTTTATGTCAGTTGCTCAATTCCTCAATCTTACGTGCTAAAAAGTGCTTAATCATTCTGGACGACGTTCAAGAAATATTTAATCTGGGTGTATTTTCTGGACAATACAAAACTGAACATCAAGGGTATCAAGATCTATTTAGACGCATCGCGGAAACCAGCCATCAAAGTCATTTCATTTTGCTGAGTCAGGAATCGTCCCCAGATATGTTGGGGTATAATGATGATTTTGCGATCGCCAAATTTTTACAACTCCAAGGATTAAAGAGTATTAATTTTTTGAGCGATCGCGGCTTAAAAGATAAGGAGTCTTGGTCAAAGTTAATCCATCTTTATGAAGGACATCCCGGTTATTTAAAAGATATCGCCCAACTAATCAAGGATATATTTGCGGGGAAAGTCTCCGATTTTTTGGCGGAACCAGAGATAATACTAACAGTAGAAATAAACCGGAACTTAGCCGTTATGTTGCAACGTCTATCGGTGATAGAGCAACAGATTTTAATGCAGTTGAGTCAAACTGATCAACCCCGTTCACGAAATGATTTAAAACAAAGTTTATCACTATCATTAACCGATTTAATTAACGGTTTGCAATCTTTAAATAGACGGCATTTAATTCAAATAACAGACGAAAAAACTATGTTGTTTAATGTGTCTAAAGTGGTGAGGCAATATGTGAGATATTGTGGCTCAAAATAGGTGGTTAAGCGCCCCCAAAAAGGGGGATGATTTTTCTATAGCCCGATCGCTATTTGAAAGAGGTCTCTAGCCTGGGAGTTATTCGCGAGCGATGACCTCTGCGAGGGTTTCTTCCAGCGTTGACAGGTCTACAGCCCCAGATAGGGTTTCCCCATTCATGATAAAAAACGGGGTCCCAGAAATCCCTAGAACCCTCGCTAATTGCAGATCCTGTTCAATGGCTGCGATCGCTCCATCACTGTTGCGATCGCGGTTAAATTGTTCTAAATCTAAACCTAGGGAAATGGCGATCGCTTCATATAGCGCCTCTCCTAAGTCATCCTGACCTTCAAAAAGGGCGTTTTGATATTCCCAGAATTTACCTTGTTGTTGCGCCGCCCAGGACGCTTTCGCCGCCGGTAACGCTTCCGAGTGAATTTGACTGAGGGGGAGATGCTTAAACACTAGAGTAACTTGGTCTTGGTGTCTGTTCATAAACTCTCTAATCGTTCCGTGGGCGCGACGACAGAAGGGACACTGAAAATCAGAAAACTCTACCAAAACAATTTCAGCATCCGCTGCGCCCAACGTGGGAGAATCACCAATAATCGCCCGTGGTTGGGTTTTCATTTGTTGTAAAAAAGATGATCGCGCTTGGCTGAGTTGGTTTTGTTGCTGTTCCTGATAGGCTTGTACCGACTCTAATATCACTTCAGGATTATTGCGAATTACTTGTAAAACCTGTTGTTCAAAATCTGAAGATGGGGTGGATGAACAGCCGTTTACTAAAATTCCTAGGGTGCATAACATAGTCACCATCAGGGTAGGTAATCGGCGTTGAAAAGAGTTGATCATGAGTCAAGTTGTGCTGTTTTAATGGTGTCTATTATAGCAAGTTTTATGGAAAATATGGTAATTAAGCAAAGTTTAATCAAGTCCCTCGGCTCTGGATTAAGGGGGCTAGATCCTGATTTTATCGGTTCGGTTGATATTCCTGTGACTCGTGTTCCTAATGGTAGCCGGATTCGTTATATATCGGCGATCGCTATGAAATTGGCGGCTATCAATTCTCAATCTCCCGCCGAAATTGCTACTTTAATTGTCGCTAATCAAGCTGATAAAATGGTGGATGATGGTATAATTACCACCGTGCTACCATCGGGAATGATTCAATTTGATATTACTGATTTTGGCGTGGTCAAGTGGTTGGAAAATATCCGGCTCCATGGTTTGCCCATAACTGCCAATTCTCCCGATAATCAGAGTTTGGATTCCGGTTTATTTCCGGTTCAATATATCCATGCTCGTTGCTGTTCGTTATTGCGAATGGCTCATCGCGATCGCTTAATTTCTCTGGTGGAAACAGAACCAATTTTTACCCCTTTTCTGTGGAGGTTAGCCACCCCTAGGGATTTGCCTTGGTTAGATGATTCCGGGAATTTGCGGTTAGTTCATGATGCCGAAAAAATGCTGATTGGCGAGTTAATTGATGGGGTCGATTTCTGGCATTATCCACCTCGGAAGATTGATGATAAAAAGGTGGCGATGAAAATAACTGAACAATGCGATCGCTTTCTGCGCCAATGTCCGATTTGGGGAGAGGTCAAACTTCATCACCCCCAATTATCCCAAGCTAGACTAGGATTAATTATCGTCACACAGTCTATTTTGCGATTTGCACTTCAAGAAAAGTTGGGTATCATTGCACCTATGGAGTTATAAAGATTCCCTGGTCATCTCTCAGGAAATATGCTATAGTTGTTAACTGTCCTCCACTGTGATAAATTGATGCTATATCATGTAATTTACGATGGGAACTGTAACCTGTGCAGTAACTTGGTGCAACTGTTGGAAAATCTCGATCGCGGTGAACGTTTTAGCTATATTCCTATGCAGGATGAGGCAAAATTAGCACAGTTAAATATTACTCCCGAAGACTGTTTAATGGGAATGATTTTGATTGACGTAAACCAGCCACAACGACGATGGCAAGGTAGTGATGCCGCCGAAGAAATCGGTAACATTTTACCAGGTGGGGAGCTATTTGTCAAGGCTTATCGAGCAATGCCAGGGCTGAAATGGGCAGGCGATCGCATTTATGAACAGGTGCGGGATAACCGCTATCAATTGTTTGGAAAACGCGACCAAACCTATGAATCTAATTATCCCAGTTGTTTCGGGAATAACCAATGCTAATCATGAGATTCCAAGAAAGTCTGAACCCGACCGCTGGGGTCTAAAACCACCCTAATTTTCGCCGTCTTCCCATCTTCCATAGGTGAGACAAACGGCTGATTTGCTGATGGGAATTTAATCTGTGGTAACCAGTTAACCGAGGCTGACCCCAAGGGAGTAATACTGTCAATCGCGCCCTGGGAATTGAGTTGTAAACGATACTGCAATATTCTGTTTAAATTCTTGTGAGGATGCCAATTTTTTACAAAATAACTCCGTACTTCCGCCACCTGGGGAATTTCATCAAATACCGTATTATTCAGGGAACGAATAGAGACTATCCGAGGTTCTCGCTTAGTTAGCTGTGCAATTGGTTCGGCATTTTCGCTGTCTTCTGGGATATCCTGAACTGCATAATTTTCGGGGGTATCCGTTTCGGGAACTCTAGCATTTTGCAGGGGGGGAAGGCTAATATTTTCTGGTACTGTTCCTATATCAAATAGGGGAGTGGGAGGCGGCGCTAAAGGTGTGGGAGGGGGAGGAGTTTCTGTGCGGTTAACCGTCCCATTAACAGGGGTTCTATTAACGGGTTCTGTGGGAATGATAATTATCCCATCTGTTTCCGGTGCTCCTGTAGTAATATTAGGGATTAATTCAGGGGAAGGGGGAGGTTGATCAAATAGGGGTGGGGGAATAGTTAAAGGTACTGTATCAACTAGGGGAAGGTCTGGCGCCACTTGTATTTCTATTTGAGGCGGCGCTGGGGGTTCATCCATGGGAAACTCTGGAAGTGGTGGCGGGATGATTTCTGCGGGGGTTGTAGAAGTGGAAATTTGGGGAGTTTCTGGGGTGGAAATTAAATGGCGATCGCGACGATAATAATTGCTTAAATTGATAATTCCGCTAAATAGTCCCGTGGTAGTAATAATAATCATCAGAGTTCGTAGCCACGCGGGAGAGGTGCGTTTCGGCTGGCTTTCTGAGGTCAAAAAAGGTTCTATTTCGGTGATGCAATTCCGCAAGGCGGCGGCGACATCAAATAACTGTAACGCGCTTAAATGAACGAATGATTCCGAAGGACTAGGCGCTAAGTTTCCCAAAAATAAATCATGGTACAATAAACCATCAGGCTTTATCTGGAAGTCTGAACAGGTGGTTAAGGAATTTTCCGCGTCGGGAGACTCTTCGGAAATGGGGTCAATTTCCGACAAGGGGGAAGCGGTCAGAAAGTCGTTAATATACCTGTTGATGCTTTCATAGAGGTTGGTTAAGTTATGGCGATCGCCTTCTATTGCGATATATTTATATTCAGAAAGACGGGGGTCATCAAAGGAAAGTTTGAACCGAAAGTTATCCCAACTCTCATGTTTCCAGCGACTGAAAAAAGAAGTATTGGCGCTAACCTCTAGTGTACAGGTAGGGGGGGTATATTGTCGGGTTACTAACATAATCTCCGGGATTTTAGGGCTGGCTTCTATTAATATTATAACCGCGTTGTCTAGCTTGCGATCGCATTAGCAGGGTTGACCAAAACCTCCCGAAACCATCAGGACTGCTATAAAATAGTAAATCAATTAGCAGTTTTTTCGCGAAGGGGATGATATCTTCTTCCGGAATGGGTCGGTTAACCGGAAACTGCTGATCATAGCCTTGGATGAATTTATCCAGGTAGTCCCGCATCAAAGAAATCTCTCGGATATCCTGATTTTGTGCTTCTAATTGTTCAATCAAAGCAATGGCGCGACGCAGCAGGGCTTGATTTTGTCTAGCTAGATAGGAGATAACTAAAACTAGCGATCGCCCCCCTTCTACCGTCAATTTTTGGGATTGCCATTTTTGGATATATTCCACATCTAAACTCAGGGTTTGTGCCGCCTTTCTTAAAGTCTCTGGTGTCACTTCAGCCAAAGACTCTACAGCTAATATAACTAGACGCAATTCCACAGCCATACGGTCTAGTTGTGTGGCTGTTAATTCCGGCGTTTTAGGTGAATGCCAATGGGAAGGAATGCGATCGGACATAGAGTTAATATATAGTTAAAATTCCCCGTTTCAGGTGGGGTAGGGCGGGTAAATGGTGGGGCGGGTTTATGAATATCCTCGTCGAGAATTGATAATTGACAGCATAACCAGCCCCTACAACTATTAATTATAGCCAGGTTTCTCCCACATATTTCAAGAAACCCGGTTTCTCAAAGAAACCGGGTTTCTCAGCCGAAAGGGTGGTTTCCCGACAATTATTAATTATAGCCGGGTTTCTCCCACATATCTCAAAGAAACC